>DUJX01000130.1 GCA_013329575.1 Halobacteria archaeon
GATCATCGTTTAGTTTTTTTAGATTGGGAATAATCTTACATGTTTAAAAATATCGTGAAAGATACATACCATGCTAAAAAAGTCATTACGGAGATATAAAACCAATCTTTTGCCCCAAATTAGCTAACCACAAGCCGGGATAAGACGATATACCTTTCTATCAATATGAGAAATATAACCATCAATACGGAAAGAACAGCAAAATTTTTAAAGATAGATACTAGCGAAATAGCTCCGCCGATCACTCCAAAGACGGTGGGTATCAACGTTTTATATACGTTTTCAAGGTATGCTCTACGCCCTGTGACAACGACTTCTTTTTCGCCCTTTTCTTTCATCTTTTTAGTTTTCGCTCTCTCTTTTTGGACTCTTTTTAACTCGGCTTCTCTCTTATAATCCCTTTGTCCTTTAACTCTGCCTTTTTTTGCCAAACGTTTTTCACCCCATAAAAATATCTTTTTTTAGATCTTTGTACTTTAGATCTTTGTACCTATATGTTGAATAACGTATGATTATTCTCAGACACCTGTCTTACCACTTCGTCTATATCTATATCTCTTAATTTGGATATTTCTTGATATACTATCTTTACGTTCTGTGGAACGTTTCTTTCTTCATTAATATTTGATAAAAATGGAGAATCTGTTTCTGTTAACAATGAATCCAACGGAACAGACTTTGCAGCCTTTTTCATATTCTTGTTCCGCCCGATTGATGTTGCAAGTGATATATAATAACCTTCCTCCCAGATCTCTCTTGCTAATTTTGTCCCGCCGGAAAAACAATGAAATACAGCCTTTCGTATATCCTCGTTCTCTATAATCTTAAGCCCATCATCGATTGCTTTTCTCGTATGAAGAAGTACAGGCATATCGATCTCTTTTGCAAGTTCTAAAAATGATATAAATATATCTTTCGATCTTTTAATCTCGGAGCTATCCTTTATCCAGTAATAATCAAGACCGATCTCGCCGATACCTACAATTTTATCCTTATTCTTCTTAATAAACTCTAAATATCGTTCTATATCCTTATCATTGTACTTGTTGGCATATATGGGATGAAAACCCAACATAAGATACAGAAATCCTTTATTCTCCTCATACAGACACAACGCTTTTGTAGAATCTTCGGGATTGACACCGCTTATGACTACTGCTTTTAACTCTTTCTTTGCATCCATTATAACGAGATCTCTATCAACGTCATAATCTTCGAATGTTAAATGCGAATGAACGTCTATCATATTATTCAATTATATAACACCAACCTATTTAATTTAAGATTAAAGACAAGATCTAAGATCGATGATTTACAATACAAGATAAAAATATTTTGAATTTCGAATAAACATCTTTTCTATCTATCTTTTCTATCTATTTTACTATAAAGATAAACGCGTATCTTAATCTGCTTACATGCTTACACGATATAAATTCTTATTTTATAAAGATCTTTTATTGTTATTCAATATTCTCATCTCAATATCTCGTAGAATCTCGTCGATAGTAATATGGCCATCAACAGTCGCACCGCTCGCAAGTATATGCCCTCCACCACCAAACATCTTGGCGAGATCGCGGGTATTAAACTTTGTCTGGGTCCTAAACTCTATCTTAGTTACATCATCTAAGTAGAATATCACTAAAACTAGATCAAATGGTGCGTCTTTATGATCCATCAATTTATTGTATATGTGATAAACAGGCAACGATTTGTCTGATGTAACCACAGCAACTTTTAAATCAGCTACTCGATATATATTCAAAGAGCTAGCAATGATCTCGTCGATCTCCATTAATCTCTTCTTGTAAAGATCTATCATAGATTCGTAATACGTATCATAAATGATATCGATGCCGGTATATGCCAAATCTTCTGCGAATTTATATAATTTCTCGGATAAGCTCTTGCCCCTGTTCTCATCTCGTAAATAAGATATTATCGTTCTGATCCTCTCACCATAATCCGTCTTTATATTATTGGTGTCTATCTCATCGGCCAAATCATCAAAATCGTAGACTGAAAAATATTTGGATACGAGACGACATGCACTGTTTGAAGTATGATCGATGTAAAATTCTATATTTTCAGGCTTGTTTACTATCTCCCAGTAATGATGATCTATCCATATGACCTTTTTATATATCGATGCGGATATGATACTCTCTCTCGTGCCAGAAAGGTCAAAAACATAGAGCAGGTCCAAATTGTTCACATTCCTATTATTAAGTATGGATATCAAGATGGTATTTAACAGATTAACTGGCGAAGTGAAATAGATGCTCGGCCTTATCGTATAATGGTTTTTTTGGGTATCTTCTTCTTTAACAATGCTACGATTATATTTTAAAAAAGTAGCCAGAGATAATACACCATCGGCATCCATATGCGTTATGACTGTTGTTTTTTCCATTTGTCCTAATCCATATAGTTAAGTTATATGATAACTATCTTATTATTGTAATTTTTATTTCGTTTCTGTTTTATTATATTTTCTATTAATTTTGTACTAGAAGTTATACTATATATAACATAGCAGCAATAACAATAAATGATAGAATGAGTTTTATAGAGATAGACGGATCTTTTGGAGAGGGCGGTGGACAGATAATACGAACAGCAGTAGCTTTATCCGCAATTACTTCAAAAAGCGTATTAATCAGAGATATTCGGGCAAACAGACCTAAACCGGGCCTTTCTGCTCAACATCTAAAGACGATAGAGACGGCGGCAAGATTAACAGACGCACGTGTTGAAGGTTTAGAGATCGGATCAAAAACGGTAAGATTTTCGCCCAAAAAGATCAAAGGAATCGATGACAAGATAAATATCGGAACAGCAGGAAGCATAACTCTGCTTTTACAGTGTATCATTCCTATAGCTCTTTTTGCAGATGATAGAACAAGATTACATGTTATTGGAGGCACAGACGTAAGATGGTCCCCGCCTATCGATTTTTATAAAAACGTTTTTTTGCCTGTTATTGGATTAATGGGTTGCGACATAACGATAGAACTAGTAAAACGTGGATTTTATCCCAAGGGTAGCGGAATTGTAGATGTAGAGATAAATCCTTTAAAAAAAGATAGATTAAAAGGAATAATCTTAGACAAAGAGACTAAAAGAGAAGATGTGTCGGGTATCTCATTCTCTAACAATCTTCCATCTCATGTCGTAGAACGGCAGGCTAACGCAGCAGAAGAAGTTTTAAAAGATAACCATTATAAATCTTGCATCGGACGAGAATATAATATAGACACGAAAGGAAGTACGGGCAGTGGTATCTTCTTATGGCAGGCGTTTAAAAGTGGGAGTGATCTAGGAGAAATAAATAAACGGGCAGAGATCGTTGGAAAAAATGCTGCAATTCGTATATTAGAAGAACTTAAGTCTTCTTCTACAGTAGATATTCATTTAGCCGACCAGCTTATGATATATATGGCATTAACAGATGAAAAATCTCTCATCAAGGTTAGAACGATGACAAAACATTTAGAGACTTGTATATATGTTATTAAAAAATTGTTGAATGTAAATTTTTTAATAGATAAAAAAGAGAGAGACGTAATAAATATTTTAAAAAACCCTGTTATATGATTATATAAAACATTTATCTAAAATCTGCTAAAATCTGGATAAAGGGAACTATACTATGAGAATACTAGTGGTAACGGGAACAGAATCAGAGAATATTGTAAAAACGATTGTTAAAGAGTGTGCAAAGGATTATACGGATGTTTTAGTATGTAATAGAAAGATAGCAGCATTTATAACACCGACAATTTTAAAGAAAGCATTGAAAGAGCAAGGCATTAATTTAAAACTATACGAGCTAATCTTGATTCCTGGATTAATAACCGCTGATTTTACTAAGTTAGAGGATGAGATAAAAGTACCCATAAGGCTCGGACCAAAGAATGCATACGATTTGATATACATCTTACCCGAGGTAGATAAAACAAAATTTTCCAATAAGATACCAGCATGTGAGTTGTTATCTAGTTTAAAATTAGAAAATGCGGCAAAAGATGTTTTAAGGTTAGAAGATGAGGCAGATTACTCGTTTAAACTTAAAGATTTAAAATTAGGAAGATCATCCAGGATGAAAGTATTATCCGAGATAGTAAACGCAGACAAGTACGATACAGATGATCTTGTGCAAAAGATAAAATTTTACATCTTAGAAGGTACCGATATGATCGATCTCGGTATATCACTCGATGCAGACGTGGATGATGTAGAACGGGTTATAAAGATAATGTCTGGGTTTAATCATCCTTTCTCGATAGATACCAGCATACCCGAATTTTTGATTCTCGGATGCGATAAAGCGGATATGTTGCTCAGTGCAGACAAAACTGTCCTCGACAGAATGGATAAAAAATTGGCTAATACGCGCTCAGCAGTCGTTGTGCTACCTGAAATATCCGATGATAGTGATAAAAAGTTAGGAGAATTAAAAGATAACCTAAATCTTGCAAAGAGTATCGGAATAAAAAAAATCGTTGCAGATCCGGTATTAGACCCGCTAGATCTAACAAAATCCAATCTATCCGAGTCTCTGATACGATATAAAGCAATACGTACCTCGTATAAAGAGATACCTTTGTTTTTTGGTATAGGAAACGTATCCGAGTTGATAGATACAGATTCGACGGGTGTAAATGCAATCTTAGCCGGAATAGGTGAAGAATTAGGTGTCAGTATTTTATTTACACCAGAATATAGCAGAAAATGTTTTGGAAGCATTTATGAACTTAAAAAAGCCTCTGAAATGATGTTTCTTGCAAAAAACCGAAAAATGCCACCAAAGGATCTGGGAATCGATCTTATCTTATTTAAAGAGAAGAGAAAAAGAGATCTTCTTGCGGATATACGTGATAATATAATAATTGCAGACGATAGTAAAACTTGGAAGATAGATCCGTTAGGCGGATTCTCCATACAGCTAAAGGCTGGTAAGATCTATGCAACGCATAAAAAAGGTACGGTGATAGGAAAGACTGCAAAATCGGTGCTTGATACAATTATCTCGAAAAATATGGTGAGTTTAAAAGAACATGTTGCCTATCTCGGGAGAGAACTGATGAAAGCAGAGATCTGTCTTAGGATGGGACGAAGCTATATCCAAGATGAGGAGTTTGAATATATTTATCCGTTTTTAAAAGATTTTTAAAATAAAAAATAAAAAGTAAGAACAGAATAAAGATAGCGATTAAAATAATTACGATTAAAAATAAACGAAAAAATAAGAGAGGATGCAATGAAGGACATATTGAGAAGCAGGCTGAATGAGGACGAAGACGAGCTTTTTAAAGAATATACGTTATCTCCCGATGTAGATAAATGGATATTCGATGCAGATATTTACGTAGATCTCGCCCATGTAATAATGCTCGGAGAATGTAAGATTATTAGTCTTGAAGAGCGGGATAAGATAATAAAAGCTCTTTTAGAGGTAAAAGATGAGGGTATCGAGAGAATAGAGATAGAAGACTATGAGGATGTCCATGTTGCAATTGAAAGCAAGATCATCGAAAAATTAGGCGGTGTTGGCGGAAAAATGCATACTGCCCGATCGAGAAACGACGAAGTAGCCACCTGTTTAAGGTTTAAATCGAGGGAAGAGTTAATAGATATCATGCAATTAATATTAGACCTCCTCAGAACGATACTTAACTTTTCCAGGGAGAATATAGATGTCATAATGCCGGGTTATACCCATATGCAGCATGCACAACCGGTACTTCTTTCGCATTATTATTTGGCTCATTATGACGTATTTAAAAGAGATTTTGATAGGTTAAGCGATTTTTATAAGAGATTAAACCTTTCGCCGTTAGGATCGGCTGCTTTTGCGGGCACAGGATTTAAGATAGACCGAGAGAGAACTGCATACATGCTCGGATTTGATGGCTTGGTAGAGAATTCGATGGATGCGGTAAGCACGAGAGATTTTGTTTTAGAGATGATCTTCGATATTACCTTGATAATGATCAATGTAAGCAGAATGGCAGAAGAACTCATCCTTTGGAGCACATCAGAATTTAATTTTATAGAACTGGATGATTCTTTTGCATCTACAAGTTCTATTATGCCTCAAAAGAAGAATCCTGACTCTCTTGAACTTATGAGATCAAGATCCGGTAGTTTAATAGGGTATCTGACGGCTGCTCTCTCTATATGCAAGGCTATCCCGTTTTCTTATAATTTGGATAATCAAGAGGTCTCTGTACATCTTTTAATGTCTATTCAAATTGTAAAAATCACTTTAAAGCTTTTAAACAGGATAATAGATACTTTAACGGTACATAAAGATGTCATGATGGAAGAATCCGACAAAGGTTTTACAACCGCAACAGAGTTGGCAGATATTATTACCATTAAGACAAAAATCCCGTTTAGAGTCGCACATTCGATTATAGGTGAGTTTGCCAAAGAGTACGATATGTACAAAGAGTTTTACGACATAAAAAAGATAACGGATAGACTGGATGGTATCTCTATAACAAAAATTGGTAAAAAATTGAGTGATCTCGGATTGACGATTGAAGATGTGGAAAATGCGCTAAATCCGTCTAAAAACATAGAAAGACGGATTAGTATTGGAGGAACATCTCATTTAGAGGTTAAAAAAATGATAGAAAAGAGAGAGACCATTTCAAAAAATGCAGAGACCGAGGTAAGTGGTTTAGCAAACAGAGTAAAAGAAAGGATTAATGAACTCTTGGCTTTATGTAATGATGTTGGAAAAGAGTAAATGATTGAGCAAAAATAAGACAATAATATAAAAGATAAAAAAAAAGGTGATGAAGACGATATATGATTTAAGAAGTTATATGGTTAGGGAGAATAAACTCCAAGATTTTATAAATTTTTATGGTGAAAAAGCCCTGCCATTGATTAAAAAGACTTTGAAAGACAAAGGTGTGTTGGTAGGGCATTGGATTACCCAACAGAGAGAAATAGTAGATTTAGATACAAGAAAGAGTGAAACGATGAAAGGAGTAGAAGTAAACTATATGCTTGCGTTCGATAATAAGACGGATCATGATAAATACTGGGAGGATTTTTTGAGGGCGTTTAGCGAATATCAGGCAGAATATAATACCTTATGCTACAAGATGGATAACCGAGTCTTAGAATCTACAAAGTATAATCCTATAGACTCGATAAGATCGTTTAAAAAGATCACCGAGATATAATGAGAGATAAGAAAAACATGAGAGGAAAAAATGAGAATAATGATAAAAAAGATCAAAAAGATACGAGAGTAGAAGAGGTTAGACCGGGAATTTATGCATACATTCAGGAGGATGGCGGATGGTTTTTAGATAATGCTGGATTTATTGTAGGAGAAAACGATGCCATAGTAATAGATTCGTTATCGAACGCTGTCAAAACCAACAATTTTATAAACGAAATTAAAAAAATCACCGATAATCCTCTCTCTTTCTTGATCAATACACACCATCATACAGATCACATTTGGACAAATTATCTCTTCTCATCAAAGACGATATGCAGCGAGCGATGCAGAGAAGAGACGTTAAAAGAGAAAGATGTCGGCTTGGATATTTACAAAAAGATATTTCAGGGTCTCGACACGACCGGTGCTAAGATTTTACCGCAGGATATCACGTTTGATAAAGAATTACGTATACATCAAGAGATCTCTGATGGTACGAGAGAGATAAGATTGAGATATATTGGGCCTGCTCATACCGTGGACGATGCGTTTGTCTATCTGCCAGAAGAAAAGGTAGTTTTCTGTGGAGATTTATTATTTTCAGAACCGTGTACTCCTTTTGCACTCATGGGATCTATATACGGATCTATCGTTGCATTGGATTATTTAGCAAACCTTAACGCAGATTTTTATATACCCGGGCACGGTCCTGTTGCAGGAAAAGAGTCGTTATACAGAGCGAGAGACTATTTTGTCTATATACGAGACGAAGCATATGAGCGGTTTAAAGATGGTATAGACCCGTACACGGCGGCAAAATCTATAGATCTAGGCGAGTATTCGAGTTGGAATGAGAAAGAGCGGGTAATAGGAAACGTTGTTCGTGCATATAGCGAGTTTAAAGGCGAACCGATCGGAGCAGAGCTACCTGATTTGTTTAACGTATTAGCTCGTATGATGGATTATCGCAAAGAGATCGGATAAGATTAAGTTAAGATATCTAAAAAAATTTTGATCCAAAAAAATTTTTTAAAATAATGAAGATAATGAGATAAAGATAGGCTGCTTTTGTCATTAATTGCCGTCAAGGATGATTGATATAATATGACCGATATAGAATATGGAGATTTGGTAAGAATTAAAAAAGATGGCATAGAATATTGTGGAATTGTAATGCCGTCTACAACAGATGATACGACAGTTTTAAAACTTGATAACGGCTATAATATAGGCGTTAATATCGATGAAAAAACGTATGTAGATCGGATAAAGAGTAAAAAAAATATTGGTGTCTCTATATCAAATAATAAAAACCAGAATCATATCGTTGGTCTCAATGAGTACTATGATAACGATTTGACAGGGGAAAAAACAACTAAAAGAAAAGATTTACCCAATGTCTCGGTAATATTTACAGGTGGGACTATAGCAAGCCGAATAGATTATAATACGGGTGCAGTCACGAGCCAGGTCAAAGCGGACGAATTAATAAGGGCAATACCGGAACTATCCGATATTGCCATCATCAGTACGGAACAGCTGTTCAATATTCTGAGCGAGAATATGTCTCCAAAAAATTGGGTCGATATAGCACGGTCTGTCTACGATAAGATAAAAAAAGGATCTTATGGTGTGGTTATCGCCCATGGGACCGATACGATGGGTTATACCGCGTCTGCACTATCCTTTATGCTGAGGATGCCAGTTCCTGTGGTTTTGGTCGGTAGCCAGAGAAGTTCAGATAGGCCGAGCAGTGATAGTTATATGAACATGATCTGTGCCACCAAAGTAGCAACCAGTGATATATCAGAGGTTTCTGTCGTGATGCACGGCACAGTCTCGGACGATTTTTGTTTAATACATAGAGGAACGAATGTTCGAAAGATGCATACTTCCAGGAGAGACACGTTTAGATCGATCAATTCTATACCGATTGGACGGATAAACTACCCAGCTCTTGGCATAGATCTCTTCTCGGATCGGTATAAAAAGAGGGGCGGAGAAGATTTAAGATTGTATGATGAGATAGAAGAAAAGTGTGCCATCATAAAGTTCTATCCTGGATGTGATCCAAATATCATCGACTTTTTTGTAGATGAAGGGTATAAAGGATTGGTGATCGAAGGTACGGGACTTGGGCATGTCTCTTCGAGCTGGATATCACATTTAAAACAGAATATACCTATAGTGATAACATCCCAATGTATAAACGGACGGGTCTGTGATAGGGTGTATGATACCGGTAGAATGATGATAAAGGCAGGAGTCATAGATTGCGAAGATATTCTCCCTGAAACGGCTTTAACAAAGCTTATGTGGGTTTTAGGACAGACAAATGACTTAGAAGAGGTTAAACGATTGATGAAGACTGATATAAGATGTGAGATATCTAAATCGAGTAGATCTTATTCTTTCTAAATATTTATTTTTATAATTATGTAAATATACATTAATACAAATTATTCTTTAAGCGTAAAGATAATAAACGAGGATACGGGAGAGACGATACCGATCTCGCGGGTAGTGCAGGAAGGGTTGAGAGGCGAGATGTGTCTAGACGCGCCGTGGAAGATGCTTGGGTACTGGCCGGATGTTGGATCGGGGATGGACGAGGAAGGATACGTACATACGGGCGACGTGGTAACGATAGACGAGTGGGGTCATTTTTACGTTGTGGACAGGACGAAAGACATGGTGAACGTCTCAGGGTACAAGGTTTATACGAGAGAGATAGACGACCTTTTGTACGAGTACCCGGGCGTAGACGAGGCAGCAGTGATAGGCGTGCCCGATCCGGACAGGCCTGGTAGCGAGCGGGTCAAAGCGTTCATCGTCTTAAAACCAGAATATCGAGGCAAAGTCAAAGAGGAGGATATAATACGGTATCTTAAAGAGAAAGTACCACCGTACGCCGTCCCGAAGTTCGTCGAGTTCCGCGACGAAGAACTGCCCAAGACCACGGTGGACAAGATCTTTAAGAAGAAACTACGTGAGGACGAGATCGATTCCATGAAGGATAAAGGGTTATTGAAGTAATCCTGTCTTAACCGATCATATTGTTGAGACTGTTTTACATCATCTCTCTTTCTTTTTTTATCTTTTATAATCTTTATAAAAAAGATATAATAAGCCTCAGAACTCATAGGGTTCATCATTCGTCTTTTAAAATCTTTTAACGTCAGATTATGATTCATCATCGGCATAATTCATAAATTCTTGATTCTTAATCTTTAAAATCATCGATTTATATTACTAAAACTGCTAAAACTCTCTATCTCTCTTTTTATATTTTTTGCGACATCGATCGGATTTTCAGATGTATAAATACTCCTGCCTACTATTAAATAATCAGCCCCAGCAGAAAGCGCCTCTCGTATAGACCCGCCTTGGACACCAACACCCGGACAGATCATTGTTAAATCTTTTATATATTCTCTGATCATCTTTAATCTTTCAGGATTGTTTGCTGGGGCAACTACGCCTTTTACTTTATGTTTTACTGCCATTTTGCAGAGATCTTCCGTATTTGGCCTGATAAACTCATCTGCTCCTGGACTACTCATGTCTACAACGAGATATATATCTCCATCATATTCTTTTGCAGTATTTGTACAGGCTTTTAAAGAGTAGGATCCTGTAAATCCGTGGGATATAACGGCTTTAGCACCATTGTCAAAAGCCATCCTGCATATTATTTCGTTGGTATAAGGGATGTCTGCCACTTTTAAGTCTGCGATCACTGGAGAATATCTTGATAAATCTCGTACTATACCGATACCTGCAGATAAAATCAAGGGATAACCTACTTTTACATAGTCTATAAAATCTTTGGTATCTTTTAACAAATTTAATGCTTTATCTCTATCTGTAAGATCCATTGCAAGAATTAAACCGCACATAAATTCATATCCTGATTCTATTTTTAAAAATTTTTAACTTTAACGTTTAATTTAAAACCTATCGACCAACGCACCGTATATTAACGGAAGTACGATGGTTGCATCAGAATAGACTACTACTGCCTTTCCGGTATCTTTAATCTTGCGCC
>DUJX01000135.1 GCA_013329575.1 Halobacteria archaeon
CTTCTCATATGGTGCATCCGAAGCAAAAGTTCCTGAGATTATGGATGTGGTAATAGATTTAGTCGAAACGGGGACTACACTAGAAAAAAACCGGTTAAAGATAATAGGAGAGATCATGTCGTCGTACACGGTGTTAATAGCCAATAAAGATAGTATAAAAGACGAATCCAAGAAAAACGAGATAAACGATATTAAGACACTGCTTCTGGGCGTCATGGAAGGACGAGAAAACGTTTATCTTATCATGAACGTTCCCGATGATAGACTTAACGATCTAATAAGAATGTTGCCAGCGATGAAAAAACCAACGATCTCGCAGCTTTATGATTCTGGTTATTACTCCGTTCAGACCGTTGTCAGTAAGAAAGAGATAAATGTTTTGATTCCAAGATTAAAACAAGCTGGTGCTGAGGATATATTGGAACTTAGCATAAATAAGATTGTCCGGTAGAGCCAAATAAAGAGATAGATTCGAGGAGATAATAAAATAAGATGTTATAAATTTTATCCTCTATCTTTATTCTCTATCCTCTTTTGTGATTATGCATCTGCTACTTCTTTAAATCTTCTTTTTACGAAATCAATACCGACTGTTTTGATGAATAAACCAGCACGCGGGCCTGATTTTTTATCCAATAGTGCAATATATATAGCTTCAAAGAGTCTGGATACCGTGATACCTACGTCTTCGGCAGCCTGATAGATAATGTTATGGATATCCTCGCCGGATAATTCATCGGATAATCTCTCGCTTATACGTTTTAACCCCTCTTTTAAGTCTTTATCGAGAGACAAAGCACTTTCTGGTATAGTCTCCTGTACGCTAAACTTAACAGATTCAGGGGCATAATTCTTCAGCCAATTTATCGCATATTCAGACCATTCTTTAAGTTCGTCATCGTCAAGATGATAGCCGCCTCTCGCAAGGATCTCCTTCGATTTTTGTAGATCACCTTTCGATATCTGAACGACGTTAACCATATGCTCGAAAGGCACCTTTATCCGCATGGCCTTCCCTTCTATACGGGAAAACCTTAGCTCTCTGGCACTTAACGGCTCTTTTTCATCGAGCATACTTAAGTTGTTTATAAGTTTTAAAATAGATAAGCCCGGATCAAAATTTAAATGTTTATTAGGTCTTGAACTTGCTATTAAATACCTAAGCGCTTCCGGTGGAACCGCTTTTAATACGTCGTATATCGAGACCACTATCCCTTTTGAACTTGACATATCATGACCTTTTAATGATATCCATTCATAAACAACAGGGTATGGTGGCTCGTATTCATAGATCTCTCTGGCTACTCTCTTGCCTGTATCGTAAGATCCGCCAACCGTAGCATGGTCCTTCCCGAACGGTTCAATCGTAACATTTAAGATCCTCCATCTGGCTGGCCAGTCTATCCTCCATCCTAACTTTCCCTCATCTTTTCTAATATCAGATCGGCCCTCGTGTCCACAATTACATCTGTATTTTACATAATATCCGTCAACAGATATTACTTCTGTACCATTAATCTTGCCGCAATTTGCGCATAGCGGTGTATATGGACTCCAATTTTGGGATACTTTCCTTTTACTTTCCGATTCTAATATCTCAGCAATCTTATCTCTATTCTCAATGGCTATTCGTACTGCATCTTCATATAATCCTTTTTTATACAACTCATGAGAACGGTATATCTTGGGATGTACATCCAATATCTCTAATGATTTTAAAAACGGATCTAAAAAATGCTCTGAATATGATTCATGGCAACCAAACGGGTCTGGAATCCTATAAAGCGGTTGACCTACATACTCTTTATAAGACTCTGGCAAGAAAGGATACAACCTTCTCAACGGATCGAATGTATCCGCTATATATAAAAATTCGGCCTCTCCTCCAAGATCTAAAAGCGCTTTATAGATCATATCTCCTGTTAATACCTCGCGCATGTTTCCTATGTGTATCTCACCTGAGGGGGTGATGCCTGTCGCTATAACGTTCTTACCTTTTTCTAAACATTCTTCTGCAATTCTGTCAGCCCAGTGAATACTCATTTGAAAGATTAAAATATGATTATAGGATTTAAATATTGTGTATTAACAAGTGTATTAACAAAATTTTAACAAGACTCATCAAACCTTAGATCCGACGATATGAAGATAGAGATTAAAGATAATCCTATCAAACCGAGAATCAAATTAAAGACTAAAATATCAAGAATTTCTAATAAGAAAAAAGAATACGCCGCCGACAGGGCTCGGACCTGTGACATCCTGGTTAACAGCCAGGCACTCTACCAACTGAGTTACGGCGGCATTTTTACGAGATCAACCGAGAATCAAACAAGGCATCGACCGACTCGATAACTTGATATTATTACTGACATAAATCTTTCCTTATAGACCTTATCTCTTTTATCACGTTATCCAAATCTTCACTAACTTCTTGCATA
Source organism: Halobacteria archaeon (assembly GCA_013329575.1). Taxonomy (GTDB): domain Archaea; phylum Halobacteriota; class Methanoliparia; order Methanoliparales; family Methanoliparaceae; genus Methanoliparum; species Methanoliparum sp8915u. The sequence continues at coordinate 2,442 of DUJX01000135.1, forward strand.
AATATCTTTGTTTTTTCCGTGGTGATTGCACCTGCAGGTGACGGTTTGATCAAGCCTTTTTTTTCTAACACACTGAGCGAATACCTGGTCATATAAAAAGATAGACCGAGATTCTTTGCCAGTTTCTTTATACCAATAGGTTCGTTCTCTATAACCTCTTTTAAAACCTTAATATGCCTGTCAAGTATCTCTATCTCTCTATATATCCCTTTCGTTATACTGTTTTTCCCTTTATAACTCTTTCCTTTTGCATCCTTTTTATGATCATTTGTCATAATTTTTTCAATCGTAATTTCAAGATTATGGAATCAGTCTTCTTCTATCTCTCGGGAACATTACAGCCTCTCTAACGTTATCGAGATCTAGCATGGTCATTACAAGCCTGTCCAGACCGAGGCCCCAACCGGCATGAGGAGGCATTCCGTATCTGAACGCATCGAGATAAAAACTAAAATTATCCGGATTTAATCCTCTTAACTCCATCTGCTTTTTAAGTAATGCATAATCGTTAATTCTTTGAGAACCTGATGCCAATTCTACGCGAGGATGCATTAAATCAAATGATTTGGATAAGATCTCGGTCTTTCCCTTTTTCTCCAGAGGCATGGTATAATACGGCTTTAATTTTAGAGGCCACTCTTTTATAAAATAATGTTCTCCGATCTCATTTCCTAACTTTTTCTCTTCTAAAGATCCAAAATCGTCGCCCCATTTTAGATCTACGATCTCTATTGCTTCTTCGTAAGATATCTGCCTAAACGGTCGTGTTGGAATTTTAAGATCGATGCCTATCGTTTTTAAATATTTATCGGCATTGACATTTATGTATTCGTATATATAAATAATTAACTCTTCTAATAATTTCATTACCTCGCTATCGTCTACATAGCTCACTTCAACATCGATGGATGTCGCCTCGTTCAAGTGTTTTCTGGTAGAATGTTCTTCCGCTCTAAATATCGGTCCTATCTCTAAAACCCGCTCAAACCCGCTCGACATAAGAATCTGTTTATATAACTGGGGGCTTTGGTTTAAAAATGCCTCTCTATCAAAATACGATATTGGAAATAACGCTGTTCCCCCCTCTGTCGCTGTTGCAACAATCTTTGGCGTAGTAACCTCTACAAAATTTTTACCATAAAGAAAATCTCTTATAGCTCTCACAACAAGACCGCGTATCATAAATATCGATTTAACTTTAGGACGCCTCATATCCAGGAACCTATTATCTAGTCTCGTATCAAGCTCGGCTACTACTTTATCTGTCGGGTCTAACGGAAGAGGAGATTCTGCAACCGATAATATGTCTACAATATTAGGAATAACTTCAAACCCGTTTGGTGCTCTCTCATCCTTGCTTATTCTTCCTTTTACATGAATAACGCTCTCTCTCGATATTGTCTTCACTTTCTCGATCAATTCGCCCGATACTTTACGTTTTGAAAATGTTACCTGAATGATATCGTCCCTCGTCCGTACCAATAAGAATCTTATTCCACCGAGATCTCTTATCTCATGTACCCATCCTGCAATCTCTATATAGCCGTCATCCGTTATATTTGCATCTTTTGAATTAATCATAATATCCTTCTCTCTATTGATCTCGCATGAGTTTTTAGCCCCTCTTTCTCAGCCATTAATATTACATCTTCCCCTATTACTTTTAATGCGTCTTTATCCAACATCTGAACGGACATCCTTTTCAAAAAATCATCTACAGATAACCCAGATAAAACTTTTGCATACCCTGCAGTTGGAAGAATATGGTTGGTCCCTGAAGCATAATCACCTGCAGCAACAGGGGAATATTCTCCTATAAATATAGATCCGGCATTTTTTATATGTTTTAATACATATATCGGATCTTCTGTTATTATTTCCAGATGTTCCGGCGCAAAATCGTTTGTTATCCTTATAGAATCGTCTATAGAATCCGATTTAACCAGATATATACTGCCCTTCTTGACGATATCATCCGCCTGTTCTATCTCCTCTTCAACCTGTTCTATAAGATCCTCTGATGTTGTGATTAATATCGCTCTCGAATTATAATCATGCTCGGCCTGTGCGAGTAAATCAAGTGCTAGAAATTCAGGGATTGCAGATTTGTCAGCCAGAATCAATAACTCGCTCGGTCCTGCAGGAAAATCTATCTCTACTCGGTCTTTTAAAAGAATCTTTGCCGCAGTAACATACCTGTTTCCAGGACCGACGATCTTTTCCACTTTTGGGATTGTCTCGGTTCCATAAGCCAATCCTGCTATCGCCTGCGCGCCACCCACCTTGTACACGGAAACATTGGTTATCTTCGCAGCGACAAGAATTAAATCGTCTATCTTTCCCTTTTTATTAGGGGGGGTACAGACAGATATATTTTTAACACCAGCGACCTTTGCAGGAATAACAGACATTAATAGGCTCGAAAAATACGACGATGGGACATAACAGCCTACATTCTCCATCGGAACAAAAATTTCTCCGAGTATCGATCCGTCGTTCTCTATAAACCAATTCTTTCTTCTTTGTTTATCGTGATACGAGTATATTCGTTTGTAAGCTAAATTCAAGGAATCGACCGTTCTTTGATCGACGTTATCCATCGCAGAATCAAACTCTTCGTTGGTGACAGAGATATCATCGAGATCTACATTGTCAAATTTTTTCTCTAATCGTATGATCGCCTTATCTCCCTCCGTCCGAACATCGTTTATTATCCTTCTTACGTCGTCATATACATCTTCGATGACAGACCTTCTATCAAAGAAACTCTCATTCAAATCGTTGATATGACATTTTTGCATCATCATTTTTCGTCTTTCTCCTTACGAACTACTTTTATATCGGATATTCTCGTGGTCGGGTACTCTCCTTTCTCGTCCTTTTCGAGATATTTGACCATATCCCATATGGTTAATAAAGATATACTTAACCCATATAATGCTTCCATCTCCACCCCAGTTTTATAGAAAGATTCGACCGTTGCCTCAGCCTCAATATAGTCTTTATCTACCTTGAATATTATATCCGCATTCGTTAAGGGTATTGGATGGCATAATGGGATTACATTCGACGTATTTTTAATAGCCATTATTCCTGATACCTCTGCAGCAGATAATACGTCGCCTTTCTTTATCTCTCCATCTTTTATTGCTATTATAGTAGATTCTTTCAAGTATATTCGGCCTGATGCAACGGCTCTTCGCCGGACATCTTTTTTATCGCCTATATCGACCATTGAAAATCTTTTGATCTGTTCTGAATCATGAAATCCTCGATCTTGCATCATCTTTTCTCTATTTAGTCTCTCATCCATATACTTCGCAGACCTAAGTTATGTTAATATTACATTAAAGTTTCTCTTATATTATGAGAGAGGATCAAGATGCATCAGACGATTTAAAACATAGCATCATTCTTAATTATCTTCGTACGATAGCAGATTTTCAATTTGCCGTAGGTTCGGGCGAGGTATTATTTCCAAATAATGTTGAGATATTCTATTCCAAGACCGGAAAGCCGAGACAGGTTTTTTTGGATAAAAAGAGAATCGCTACGATTAGACCAAAGGATGGATTATTCACCTTGAGCATATTAGGTGCAGAACTCTTAAAAAATAGTTTTTCTTATCCATCCTTCCGAGTTGTAGTGATGAACGACGTCTCAGAGTTTATTGCAGACGGAAAGAACGTTTTTGCAAAGCACGTTTTATCCGTCGATCCAAATATAAAAGGGGAAGAAGAGGTCATAGTTGTAGACGAAGATGATATCCTCTTGGGCACAGGAAGATCTGTTCTGAACGCCGATGAGATGTTGTTGTTTAACATAGGAGTTGCCGTTAATATACGATACGGAATCAATTCTTCCGGTTCTTAAACTGCAATCTTCTTTCATCCATTTATTTATACAAATTATAAAAATTACAAAGTTTTTTTAATTAAAAATTACTTTGTAACAAAAAGTATATTAATGATAAGATGCATAAAGACAAAAGGAGGTAAAAAAATGGAGTTTGAAGAGATAGAGAATAGCATCAAGAATAGCATCAAAACAGTGAAAGATTTTAGTGAGTATGTAAAAAGATCGAGAAGATCTTATGGACTTGCATGGGCGGTCTGGGGAATACTCGTCTTTGTAGGTTTTGGACTTATGCATCTATCTTTATATATCGTACCATGGTATCTGATATCTTATCTCGGAATATTAGGCACTTTTGCAGCGGCTTTTCTGGCAAAAGGATTTATCTCACGTAGAATATCAGAGAAAATTGGAAGAGCAAGATCTTGGATTGATGTGATCTCTGATAGGGTATGGCTGCTCGCACTTTTGGGTGGTGTCTGTTTCTGTTTTATACCATTTATCATCGTTAATAGTATAAATACTGAATTGCTTATGTGTACAATTCTACTCGGTTGGTTTATTGCTGACGGGATTGGTTCGGGTGTCACAGGGATTATTACGGATTCAAAAGGAGCGATATTAATTGGAATATTCTCGATACTTGCGGTTGTGCCTTTATCCTTATCGGCACGGCTATTGGAGTACGCTTTTTTAATATTTGGTATAATAATAGGTGGAGGTAATGCTATTATAGGGTTTTACGATTATAACGTATGGCTAAAAGAAAGAGGCGAGAATATATCAGAGAGCAAATAAGATGACTGAAGATATTTACAAGGAGATAAGAGATTTAGATAAGGTAATCCATGAGAGAACCCGATTGGCAATACGGACTATATTATATCATCATAAAGAGGTAAATTTCAAGTACCTTAAAGAGGCGTTACAAACTACGGATGGAAATCTTGCAACACACCTAAAAACTCTTGAAAATGCAGGGTATATAACGACAATAAAAAGATTTAACAGGAGAAAACCAGAAACGATCTATAAAATGTCAGAAAAGGGCAGTGCCACGTACAAAAATTATATAGATTCGTTAGAGGTGATATTTAAGAAAAATAAGATATAATCTTCGGATTGATGATCGAACTTATTAGTGCCGAACAGGGAAATATAAACCGATGGTCATTGCCCATCACCGATCATAGGCATCGAATCTAATACCGATAAGAACGTTTTAGAGACCCATTTGTAATCATTACCATTGTAAGGATCTCCCCAAGCATCGATCAAATCTGGATCTTCCTTCTCCGTTAAAGAGAGTGGTTCATCCTTGTCCACGAGCAATGTTCCTGAATCCATAATGTTTAATGCCTTTTCAGTGATGGTTGCCATAAAAGGCATTCCGCTCATCCTCATTCCGGCATCCATGTAGTTTGTCAGAAAATTTTTCCATCCAACATACGTATCTGCATCGTATCTCTCGGGTTCGCCAAAACCGATCAATAAGACGCCGATCTTTTCATCGGGAATCGATGATGCCGAAACAAACGAAACAACCTGAAATAATAACAAAAAAGATAAGATCGCCATGAAGATCAGACCAACCGGCTTAATCGTCTCTTGATGTAATTCGTGCTCGATGATACACGCGTCCAGATCTGCTGTCACATCCGATACGCCTATTATCTCTAAAAAAGATCTTATCGCATTATGTCGACCCCGTATGTTCCGTCCAATCTCTTCTCCTCGCTGTGTCAGCAGCACGCCATCATATTTTTTATATACAACAAGGCTTTTAGCATCTAATTTCTTTACCATCTCGATGACGCTAGATGGTTTTTACATTCAATGCAAAGGATATATCCTTTATCTTAGCGTATCCCTTCTCTTCTATTTTATCAAATATCGCTTCGAGATAATCTTCAGTCCGTCTTGAAAGCATGGTATCTATAATTTAGGATAACCTAACAAATATTTAAAGTTTTGGTTAACCTAACTCTAAAAAAGACTGATGATTATTTAAAAGATCAAAATAAGTAAAAAGAGATTTTTTGGACATTTGCCCACGCTTAGATCATCTCTTCTTTTTTGATTTTTTTCTCTTAACTTTATCTATCTCTTTTATAACAGACTTCAGTTCATTCTCCAGATCTTTAGTATCAAAATCAGCCCCTTTCAGATCTCTCATTATGTTATACTCGTCCTTCTTCTCATATTTTGATAACTTCTCCAGCTCTTTAAATAATGAACCATCTGAACCTCCACTGCCTCCGCCTACATCAAACGTATTATATTTTCTCGTTGTCTTAACTTTTTTATCTTTCTGCGTTGCATCCTTTATCTCTTCGATATCCTCATCGCTATCTTCAAGGAACATCTCGTCTATTCCTGCCAGATCATCTTCTAATGCCGATTCGTCCATTACTCCTTCATCTATAAGCTCTTTCCCGAGCTTGTTTGTCTCATCATCAATATCTGTTTTACTTATTCTTGTTGCTTTATCCGTTGCATCGTCTTTTTTAGATACTAACTCATCTAATTTTTCGTTAATCTCTCCTTTGGTATTTTTTTTATCTTTTTTAGATTCTGATCCATCGTCTTTATCTTTTTTTCTTGTAAACAAGTATATCACCACTACTATGGCTATTATAACCACTAATACGATCAACAATATAAGGCTCATTGGTTCCATTTTAAAATCCTCCTAATCCAGGACTAACAGGTAACGAGAAAGTAGGAAGTATCGAACTTAACGCGTATGGTATCAAGAGTAAAGAGACGCCTGCTACTATAAAAAAAATTGAACTGAATATGTAATAATCATACAAATTGCCACCTTTGCTTACTTTACACGCAACAATCGACGAAATCGTCAGGATAAACGTGATAGCTATAACATAGTTGTGAAGAAGTGTCTCAGACAGACCGGTGAACAGACCAAATGTCGTATTGAGTCCTGCTGTCATACCTGATACTCCTGCTATTATACCTGCCAAGTTTAGCAATATCTGGCTTATGGCAATGAAAGTCAGAAGCATTGCAATATGCAGAGGTATTGTCAATATTACGAACTGGTTGGATTCTATCTCCTTAGATGATCTTAGCAATACCGATTCGAGACTGGATGTAGCGACCAGATCTCCTACTCTATCTGGCTTCCCGCCCAACCTTATAGCATCCAAAAATATACCTGCAAATTTATAGAATATATTACTACCGCTCTCACCGATAAACCGATTCCATGATATATCCATATCGAGTCCTAACTTGATCCTGTTCTCGAGCCGTATGATACTATCTTTTATGGTTGGAAGAGATTTTTTATCGACTTTGGACAACGAATTTGATATAGACTGCCCGGTAGATCCCATAATCCGTCCTAATCCTCGTATAAACGCTGTAAACTCCATATCACGTCTATTAATCTTTCTATCATCTCTTATTGCCATCAGACCAAGCGGTAAGACTAACACACCAAAAGAGATAAAACCGATCGATTCCGTCAAATACGGAAAATCTGTTAATAAAGGAGCGATTGCCTGGATCCTGGGTAGCAGAATAAACGATATTATCAGCGCAATGAATGCGAGGGGAACTAATACCTTCTGCCACTTGAATATAAAATTTTGTTCGTCCGACTTGATCGGCAGTGGATGTATCTTAAACTCTTTCGGTGCTGCGTCAAACAATAAAAATATTACAAATCCTGATATCAAAGCTTCTAAAATTACAGATAGATACAACGCCATATTGATACTAGTCGAAGCATATAACGACGCAGCCAATAACATTATGATAGATATAACGGATGTTGCAATAATAAGCGATGTGAACGCATCCATCGCTTTTTTAAGAGTCTCTATATCATTCTCATATTTATCTTTTGTCAAAATTTGAATTGTATCAAGCTCGCTGGTTAGAAACTCCTCATCCGGTTCTCCAGCCTTTATTGCGTTTCCCAATCGTTCTAATGTTCTTTTAATCGTCTCATCTTTTGTATTCTTTGATTCTATTTCACAGGCGGTTGCATAATCATAATTCCAGTCTTGTACAATCCGTGCAATATATTTAATATGTTTCGATGTGTAATATTCTTTTTTATTGCCGGTCCTTTTAAAGATCTCGTCCCGTGTAAGGTTAGCAGTCGATATGGATGTCATGTATGTCAACATATAGAGAAGGTCGTTTCGGGAGTATTTTTCATAATACCACTCTTTAATACGGTTGATGAATCCTTTGGCTTTATTAACAACGTTATAGTTCGAATACCGGCTCTCCTCCTCATCTTTATGAGATGGTACATAAGTCCTATCTTCCGTGTGTTTTTCATTAAAATCCATTTTACGACACAGATTCCATTTTCAGGATTCCTTCTTTGTATATTCTGGATATTATATGATATAGATCGTAAAAGTTGGTTATACCTCTCTCATGTATCTTCTCCAGCATCCGTTTCCTCTTCTCCACCTCGTTGTATATGATGTAACCCCGCTCCTCTGGGATACCGAGGTTTCGGGCAATCTTGCTCTCTAAAAGATAACTGTTGTTTGCAGCCGTAAAGATATGTCTATCCGTGGTAGGATCCCACTGGAACGCTCTTACAAACGACNNCTCATGACCCGTCTAACGACTGAGCCATCCGTGCGTCTTACAGCACTCTGAATGATGATAACGTTCAGGTTATCTATAAACGTCTTTGGAATATCTATCGGCGGACCGGTTATACGTTGTAAGAGTTTCTCTACGCTGCCTGCGTGGAACGTTGATATTAACGGATGCCCTGTCTGTATCGACTGAAACGCGATATTACCCTCTGCGCCTCTTATCTCTCCTACAATTATAAAATTAGGCCGCTGTCTCAATGCTGCCTTCAAAAGATCGAACATCGTCACATCCGATCCGGTACCTTCTCCCATCTGTACCCCCCTACTACTCACTCGCGACACCTCTCTCGTCCAGTGCGGCAGCGGAACCTGTAACTCTGGTGTATCCTCTATAGAGACAACCTTGAAGTGGGACGGGATAAAAGTGGTAAGAGCATTCATCGTAGTAGTCTTACCCGAGGCGGTCTCTCCCGAGACGAAGAGAGACATCTTGTTTTCTATTAATAGCCAAAGATAGGCAGCCATCTCATAATTGAGCGTTCCTCTTTCTATAAGGTCTAATATGCTGTATGGAACCTCTGTAAACTTTCTTATTGTAAAGTTACTGCCTTTAAGTGTTATATCGCCACCATAAACGATATTCAGTCTTGAGCCATCCGGCAACGTGGTATCTACTATCGGGTTTTTATACGTAATCGGTTTCCCGACCCGCTCGGCCAATCTTACTACGAAGTTATCTATATCTTCCTCTTTCTTAAACTCGATGACACTTTTGAGCGATCCGAAGATCTTGTGTTCTATATATACCCGACCGATTCCATCCGCTCCTACATCTTCTATGTACGGATCCAAGACGAACGGGTGAAGTATTCCTAAATAAAGTTTATCTCGTAAGATAGCATACTCTAATGAATTGTATTCGTAAGGAGATATGTGTATCAGCCCATCGTTCTTATTTCTCGTAAAAAATAATGGTATGGAGAGCTTGGCACGTATATTACTAAAAAAACTACGTATATCCAATGATCTAATATCTATTGGTCTTATGCTTGCTAAATTATCTTTTAAACTGCTGAAACTTAAACTTCTTCTAAAAGATGATGGATTTAAGGCAGCCGTTGTATTATTAGAAAGATTCTCTTTTTTTATTACGCATATACTTCTAAGCGCCTTTTGTAATATCTCTTTCTTCTCTTCAAAGGTCTCTGCTGTTATATCTCTTAGATAATCTACCATCTTCTCTTCCGCAATTTTGATATATCTATCAACAGAATGCAGCAACGTTGGTTCTATCGGAATGTAATAGTTTCTTAAATCGGTAGCATCATAATAAATGTGAACATATACATCGTCTCCGACAGGGTATATCAAATTTGGTTTGGATATCTTTCTTAATTTACCGCTCAGCTTGGGATAAAACTGCGGAATACCTACTTTATCTATCGGGACGATATGAAGATATTCTAGCAGATGCGGATCTTTTTTTGCATAAGCCTTTGCTCTATCTGGTAGCAGCCTATATATCCCACATCTCAGTAACTCTTTCTCGCTAAAATCTTCATGGTCCGTTATGACTCTTCTTTCAAATGGGAGTCTTACATACGATTCCTCTTCGCTTTCTCTCTCAGTCATATTTTTCATTTTTTTAAATATTATCTTGATCTTGGTCCTTATACCTGAGCTTGAGTTATAGGTATAACCCTCAACCCGAATCCAGGATGAACTTCGAATGATACAATATTACCCGTCGTCTTAGTAGCACCTCTAACCTTGGCAACCTCCAATATGTTTATATATCGGTCACCTATCTGTTCTTTTCTAAGCACGAGATGCCCGTCAAAGATCGATCTTATCCTTACCAACGTGTCCTCTTCATATGCATATTTATGCAACGTGATGAATATGGTCTTCCCTGCATCGCAGATAAACCTACAATCGGCCAGAAAGTCCATTATGTCATCTTCGGTACTATAAGTAGTAAAAACGGTCAAAGAATCTATCATTATTACATCTTCTTTGCTTTTAGACATGTGTGCAGAGATCAGGTCCAGTATCTTCTTCATCTCTCCTTCTGACCATTCTACATTCTCTAATTGCAACGGGTAAATTTTTAAATATCCCCATACAAATTGATCGATCACGTCCAGGCTCAGACTCGTAGTCTGACTTAAAAAACTGCTTATAGTGC
>DUJX01000154.1 GCA_013329575.1 Halobacteria archaeon
ATTTTGGTAACCCTAAATGGGAGATACAAGACCGAATTTAACAGTCTGTGCGATAAAAACAAGATGGACGTAAGATATATCGGTGAGATTATATAATCTACAAATGTTATATATGTTATAACTATATTAAACTAATAAATAAAAAGTAAAACTAATAAGTAAAGACTAAAAACGGTAAATAATAAGAGAATAGGGATGAACGAACATTGAAGAATAGACGATCGGTCTTGATAAAAATGTTTAAATAATGTTAAATGCTTTTTAAATACTATAGATGTTAGACGATTACACAATAAATATCATTAAAAATATGAAGATGAGAATCGGGTAATAAATATGTCTTTGATCTTATTGACATCGGATGAGACTTTAATGAGCAATCATCATGGAAAAGAGTTCTTGGGTTTTGGAACATCTGTTCCCCACAACGTGATTCCAGATTCTATATTCAAGTTAATATTTTTTAACAAGATACCAACAAAAAAAGGGATACCTATACAGGCACCATACGGTTTGAGAAAGATCGAGGCAAAACTGTTGGATGACGGCTTAAATACGTTAACAGTAGCACCTTTTAGGTTAAAAGAGTATATCAATGACGCGGATGTGCTCTGTATCAGTACGATGGATCCTTTCGGATGGGGACCGTCTTCTAGCACGTTTTCAAAAGTACTAAAGACAGGAAAACCATTTGTTGCGCTATATTTCCAAAAACTTCTCGAGAGCAGAGTGGTGATAGACGCAAAAAAGAGAGGATTAAAGATAATCGTGGGTGGACCGGGAGCATGGCAGTTTAGGCATAAACCAGAGTTTTTGACAGAGCACGGTATCGATTGTGTCGTAGAAGGAGAGGGAGAACATGCTATCTCTAAAATCGTAAAAATGGCTATCAACGGTGAGAATCTCCCACAATTCTATGATGTCAGACCGGAAGATGCGCCATCCGTAGAAGATATACCCGCGATAAAAAATCCGTCTATCAACGGGCTGATAGAGGTAGGCAGAGGTTGTGTCAGACGATGTAAATTTTGTGAGGTGACGAAAAGACCGCTGCGGTGGTATCCGTTAGACAAGGTTGAGAAGGAGATACAGGCTAACGTGATGAAGAATGGAAAAGCAGATAGTATAATACTACATGCAGAAGACGTTCTACTTTACGGATCCAAGAATACTATACCAGAGCGGGAAAGAGTAACCGACCTTATGAGATTGGCAAAAAGATATACTGATTCGGTAACATGGAGCCATGCGTCGATCGCTGCGATAGCCGCAGATTCTAAATTAATAGAGGAATGTTCAGAGATCATAATAGACGATAATCAGAAATGGTGGGGTGCTGAGATCGGATTAGAAAGTGGTAGTCCAAGCATAATGAAAAAAACAATGGCTGGAAAGGCGCATCCGTTCGATATAAACGATTGGCCTGAGATCGTAGTGAATGCGATGGGCATAGCAAACGACAACAAGCTCATACCGGCATGTACTTTAATCGTCGGGTTGCCTGAGGAGACTGAAGAGGATGTTATAAAGACCATCGAGATGGTCGAAGATTTGAGAGATTTCAATTGTATCATCGTACCTTTATTCTTTGTGCCGCTAGGCCAGCTTACTAAAGAGAACTGGTTTGAATCAGAGATGGTAACAGACGTCCAGAAGGAACTTCTCATAACGTGCCTTAATCATGGGATAAAATGGTCTCGAAGCTTTGTAGATGATTATTTTGATGAGAATAAGGTATCGAATAAGATCATATCCGTACTCGTGAAGTATTTTATAGGTGCTATAGAGCGTAAAGCAATAAAAGAAGGACTTATTTAGAAAACTCACAAGTTTTTCAATCCAGTCCTACCTTCGGTAGGACTGCAAAATCGCAATGTAGGCTTGTCCTACACGAGTTAAGAACCGAAGTTTTTCCAAATACGCCGGGGAAGGGATTTGAACCCCTGCATCCCGCATGGGATACCGGCTCTCAAGGCCGGCGCCTTGGTCCGCTCAGCCACCCCGGCAAGATCGTTTTTGTTTTGTTAGGAATATTCTTTTCAATCTTTATACTATTTTTTCTATATCATCGGTTACATTAATCTTCCCTATAATTACATTTTTAACAAATTGTAATCTTGTATTTCGTTTAATCATCCTCCTATAAATAATAATCTAAAAGATGCCGGAATACGACCTTTCCATTCTCATTTAGGTCACCCATTATAAAATCTCGTTTTAGCATATATGATACTACACCGACCATACCACTACCACAAAGAGGATCAAAAATCAGGTCTTCTTCATTAGAAAAATGTTCTAATAACGATTGAATGAGTTTAAACGGAAGTCTGGTTGGATATTTTGGCATATTCATCTTGTAATCTCTTTTGAAGATAAGTGTTGTCAAGTTTGGTTCTCCTGCCGTACAATGAAGAGTCGAACACCGATTGTGGTAATGCCAAGTCTTTCCTTTTGTAACCCAGAAGATCTCGTAAATGTTATGTGCAGGTCTTAACTTACAGGCAGGTGCAAAATTGTATGCCCAGTATAACTTGCCTCTTAATGATAGCTCGGCAGATTTTATTATCTCGTTATGAATCAGATTGCTGTTATTCCATCCAGAAAAGATAAGTGCTTGTCCATCATCTTTTGTATTATTCGTTATACAGTCTAATAACCCCCGTATCTTTTCAGCGTATTCTTTAACATCCCATTCGACATAACCATCAACGACATTATCTACATCTCTATTATAGTTTCCACCTTTGCCATCAAATTTAATTCCAAATGGAGGGTCTGTTATGACCAAATCTGCGTTAACTCCGTCCCAACTGCTCATATCCTTTATTTGATATCTTTCCAGTAATTCTCGCATCATTTTTGCGTATCTATCAAGTATACACGGTATAATCAAAACTTATCAAGTCATCTTATTAATCTTATTATATTTATTATAATAGTTTGTTCTGCTTATCTTGTTATAATCTAAATTAATCATACGTTAGATAACATTAAATATAGATGATGCTTTTATAAAAGACTTGATTAAAGAGGATCGGATCATATGAAGGTTTATTAATTTATCAATAACTAAGATTTTTTATTTTAATAATTAAGCAATATGCAAGTTTGATTATATATTACATCTGTAATAAAGAATATAGATGATTAAAGGAATATAAAAGGGATGATCTTGGATGATTAATGTCGATAGGTATAAATGTGGTTACTGCGGAACATGTGTCTCGGTCTGTCCAGAGGCAGCAATCGACCTTTTAGAGACGTTTATTAATATAAATGATAGCATGTGCAAAGCATGCAATATCTGTGTTAAGATTTGTCCGATTGGTGCGTTGGAGGTTCCTATAGATGAAGAATAGATATGATGTTGTGGTTGTTGGTGCGGGACCAGGAGGATCTATAACTGCCAAAGTTGCAGCAAAAGGCGGATTGGACGTCTTGCTTGTAGAAAAGAGGCAGGAGATAGGTAGTCCGGTACGATGTGCAGAGGGTGTGAGCAAAAAAGGATTAAAAAAATTCTTACCTCAGATAAAGAAAGAATGGATATCTAGCGAGGCAAATGGTGCCAGAATCTATTCTCCTGATGGTACAAAGGTAGAGATGGCTGAAGAAATGGCCGGTTCTGAGGTTGGTTATGTACTAGAGAGAAAGATCTTCGATAGAGATCTTGCAATAATGTCTGCTGATGAAGGCGCGGATGTTTATGCCAAGACTACTGTTACAGACCTTGTCATAAAAGATGGCTTCGTAAAAGGCGTTAAAGGCAGACACCTGGGCAAATCTTTCGAGGTCGAATGCAATCTGGTCATAGGTGCTGACGGAACTGAATCAAAGATCGGTCGAATGGCTGGTATTGATACCACGCTTAAACCGGTAGACATAGAGAGCGGGGCGGAATATCTGATGACCGGTATAGACGTTGACGATTTTTGTGATTTTTATCTCGGTAACGATGTCGCACCTGGTGGTTATGCCTGGATCTTCCCTAAAGGTGATAAGAGGGCAAACGTGGGTCTAGCCGTCCTCGGCAAACATTTGCTCAAAAAAACGGTAAAAAGACCGATAGATTATTTAAACAAGTTTGTAAAAGAGCATTATAAAGATGGTAAGGTTGCTTCTGTTATACTCGGTGGCGTTCCAGTATCTAGACCGGTCAAGACGATAGGTAACGGGATAATGTTGGTAGGCGACGCAGCAAGGTTTACAGATCCTATAACCGGGGGAGGAATACTAAAAGCTATGGAATCTGGTACTATGGCAGGGGAGACCGCTGTTGATGCGATAGAGGCCGAAGATTTCTCTGAAAATACGTTAAAAAAGTATGAAAATAAATGGAGACCCACGATCGGTAGAAAGAATGAGAGAAACTATCTGATCAAAGAGTTTTTCATAACTTTGAGCGATGATGAGCTTAACGGGCTTGCCCGATCTGTCAATGAAGTAAAGATTACAGAGATGTCTGTAACAGGTTTGGTCGCTACGTTGATCGAGAAAAACCCTGAAACATTAAAGAACTTATCCAAGATGCTGTTTAAGTATTTATAATCAATTTGCAATATTATCTATAAACCATTTAAAAATAAAAAAGGCGAGATATGAGAGTAGGGATTATTGGATGTGGATCAATAGGTAAGACTATAATTGATAACTCAAATATGTTCGATGTTATTGCAGTTTACGACAAAGACTATTCCAAATTATCTGATCTGGATTTAAGCAGCCGTTCTATCAAAATTTGCAAGACTTTTGATGAGTTTTTAAGGCAGGATACGGATCTGGTAGTCGAGGCTGCTTCGCAAGATGCGGTGAGAGCGTATGCCACAGATGTATTAAAAAAGCGCAAAAGTCTTGTAATATTGAGCGTTGGTGCATTGATGGATGAAGAACTGAGGACTAAGTTAATAAGATCGGCGCGGGAGAATAATTCTTGCATTTATATACCATCAGGAGCGATCGTAGGGCTCGATAACCTGAAAGTACTTCGGTTTGCCGAGGGTGATATCACTTTGACGACGACAAAAAGTCCTAAAAGTCTTGGACTAAAAGATTTTACCGGCAGAAAAACCGTTTTTAAAGGTAAAGCCAGTAAAGCAGTAAAAGAGTTTCCTTACAATATCAATGTGGCTGCGACACTCTCTCTCGCGACGGGTAAAGATATCGACGTGGAGATTATTGCAGATAGCACAGTTAGAGGAAATATTCATCAGATAAGGGTAAACGGCGTATTTGGATCTATAAATATAGATATAAACAATGTAACTTTTCCAAAAAATCCAAAAACGAGTTATTTAGCCGCGTTATCCGTTTTAGGACTGATCAAATCCATAGACGAACCTCTGAAGGTGGGATTGTAAGGTGAGGCTGTAAAAATTATTTTTTCAATTATTCTTTCGTGTTCAACAAGGATTGTATCTTGTATAGGTTATCACGGAACCAGTTATGAATGTCGTCTAATCTACGCGGCGTCAGGTTGAATACTTCTATATCTTCGGGAAACGGTATCCAGTGATTCTCGCTGAAGAAGATAATTCCGATCTCGTCCTCGCCGAGCGTCTTATCGATCATATCTGCGATAAATCTATACCTCTTGTTACTTGCATCAATGTAAAACTCGGATAGTTTGGACCTAACCTCATTGCTCGTCAATCCTATTGCGAGGCATCGTTCCCAATCGGTACATACTTCTGATAAATATTTATCCTCTGTTTGTATCAACTTTGCACCATTCGTAACAAATTTTTTAACGATCTCGTAGCTATTCTCGTTTATATCTTTTAACGAATTTAACTCGTCTTCTCCTTCCCCTCCTTGTAAATAAAAGAATTCATGGTATATCTTATCGACTCCACCAAGTTTAGATGTCAACTTATCTATCTGTCCTTTAACCTCATTCCAGTATTCTTTCACTAATTTTACATAATCAGCAGGTGCGTTGTCCCAGATAAGAACTAATGGAATATGAACGATCTTCCTTTTTTCTTTATATTCATCGACCGTTGGTTTTTCTATTCTTATCTCATTCTCTTTTGTACCATCTTCTACCATTGTTATCACCTCTATTAAAAAATTTATAGCAATATAGATTATAAATATTATTCTTATAATTGAGGTATCTCGATCATCAAAGATTTTTAAAATTTTACTGGCAGATACTAATCTCGTTGTTTATATCATAATCATGAAGAGTTTTAAATTAAGGTTTTAAGTAGATATAACAAAAGCATATATAATAATTTGATTTGATTAGATTTTATATAGATGATGGATATCAGTGAGATACTAAGACGGCTTGAAGCCCCTCTTTTGGACATACGTTATCTTTTGGATAGAAAATATCCTAAAAAATCAGCCATAACCTATGTATCCAACCGTTACGGTTTGACAAAGGACGAACGGAATATATTGGTCAGGATCGCATGTGAAAAAGATATCTCGAACGATCGGAAGAGAAAACTTGTTTCTATAGAGTTTATACAAGATAAAAATCTATTTATCGATGGATTTAACGTCCTTATCACGGTAGAAAGTCTGATTCTCGGATATCCTGTTTTTTTATGCGATGATGGAATACTTAAAGATGTAAGATCGCTATTTCGTAGATATAAGATAGGATTCATTACCAAAGAGGCGCTCTCTATGATCGAGATGATAACATCAAAGTATACTCCTAAAGAGATCGTAATAATATTCGATTCTCAGATAAGCAGGAGTGGAGATCTTTCAAAGATGGCGAGAGATATTTTCGATAAAGATAACTGTCTCGTCTTTACGTCTAAGGATACCGATAAAGAGATAATGGAAAATAGCAGAAAAGGAATAATAGCTACAAGCGACGGGATAATTATCGATAATGTAGATAATGTATTGGATATACCAGTTCATATTGCCGATGAATTTAAATATAATTTTTACATACCTACAAAAGTAAGATATTGAACGAGAGGGAAATATCTGATGATCGGAATGGTCAAAGTAAGATTAGCATCGATTAAAGAGTTATCTGTTATCGGAGATATGTGGAAAAAGCTCGAACCGAGCAGTAAATACCAAGATATATTGAAATTTTATATGATATTTAGACGGTACATCTTTATTGCAGAGTTAGACGGTAATCTGGTAGGATTCGCTGCAGGAAGCGTCAAAGATGATATCAGGGGACATTTGAGCGCCATTTATGTGGAGGAATTATATAGACGGCACGGTGTCGGTCAAAAATTAATCGAATCTTTAGAGAATAAATTCAGACGAGAAAATTTCAGAAAGATGACATTAGAGGTTAAAGAAGACAACTATAATGCTATTTTGTTCTATGAAAGGAATAATTTTATCTGTATTGGAAAAAAACCGAGGTATTACGGCACAAAAGACGCGTTATTCTATCTTAAAGAGTTGACATAAAGATATTTAAAGCGGGTTAAAAAATTAAAAAAAATTAAGCCAGATCTCTTCAAAATATTCAGGATAGTTTAAAAATTTCAATAATTCCAGATCATCAATCAACCGATACAGACCGGTCTTCTTTGTCAATCCAAATTCAGGATATTCTTTAGGTTCGATGATCCTTAACTCGGGGACCTTTCCATAATTTTCATTTTGGATGATACCATCTATCATCTCGTAATACGCGCCCCCGCCCATCTTCTTAATGGGATCATATATGGCAGAAAAATTCCTTGAAACCCAATTTGCCATTTTTAATACGTTTTTAGACGGATTTATAGTTATGTGGCCATAACCGGGTGGTATTATGACCTTATCTCCTCTTTCTGCCTCTATCAGTACGACGTCTTCCAGATTGTCTATACCTTTCTGAAATAAAAAGTGTGCCTTTCCATCTATCACTTCATAGACTTCTGTGTACGATAAACCTTTTTTTTGGTTATTTTTTTGATTAATCGGGTGATAATGACCTGCTGTCTTTACATATTCGCTACCGAGAGATCTCGGTGGTATTATCGTAATATCGTATCTCAGATCATTAGCCAAAATTTTTTTCTTATCATCTTCGGTAAGTGAAATGTCTTTGTACATGTAATAAAGTGGTACATTCTCTGCCTGTCTCAGCCAATCTTTACAATATACACACTCTTTTATGTCATAAAGCATCCTAATATAGGGTCTGTATCTTTTTTCACCAAAGATTAGATCCATTTTTCTTATCTCACTTGTACTTTTATTGTTATAATCGGACTATTTTTATCTCGTTAAATAAAATACAATACATCCGTGTTTTAAGAATCTTTCTTTATTGTTAGGTGTATGCATAACTATGATTCTTGATATAAAATTTCTTTCTTATTAAATATTAGATGATAAAAAAATTTTATAAAAGATTTTGACCTAAATTGGCCGCCGATGATTATTATCACAATTATAATATTATAAACATTATAATATAAACTCAAGCGGAAGTAACAATGGAAGATTAATAGGAATTATT
>DUJX01000147.1 GCA_013329575.1 Halobacteria archaeon
TCTGTGATATCCTGCAAACCTTTCAACAAGTTCTCCAGAAAAATCGTACTCGCCGAGCATAAATATTCGCTCATTCGGCACGAATACATCGTCGAATATCACGAGTGCCTCATGCCCACCAAATTCCGGGTTTCCTCTATCTAGTCTGCCCTCTTCTAATTTTCGCGTATCGCATGATTGTCTTCCATAGATAATCTTTATACCGGATGTATCCATAGGAACAGCAAAACATACCGTGTAGTCTTTATCATCCTCTCTCATCCGCTGAGTAGGCATTACCAATACTTCATGCGAGTTAACCGCTCCAGTTTGATGCGCTTTTGCTCCTCTAACGATAATTCCATCATCTCTTCTCTCTACTACGTGCAAAAAAAGATCAGGATCGGCTTGTTTTGATGGTGATAGGCTTCGATCCCCCTTGGTATCCGTCATTGCCCCGTCTACTACCAGATCATTGGTTTGGACATACTTCATGAAATTAACAAACCTATCAAAATAATTGGTACCGTGTTTCTTGTCTATCTCATACGTGGTGCTATAGACAGCGTTGAACGCATCCATACCGACACATCGTTGGAAACATGATGCGGTCTTTTGGCCCAGCAGTCTCTGCATCTTTACTTTCTTGACCAGATCATCCTTGCTCTGATGTAGATGTGTAAATCGATTGATCTTATCACCGGTAAGATTTGAAATTGCCGTCATTATATCTTCGTATAACGGATCCTGAGCCAACTTGTATGTCATGGAGATAGAATTTAATGATGGACGAATAATGGGATGATCGACAGGGTTTTTTACTCGTTCTCCAAATAAATATACCTCCATACTCATCTTCTGCAAGCTTTCTACATACTCTTTTGGACTTTTTAAAGGCATTTTCAAGACTCCTTTTTTTTATCAATCTTAATTTGTATATATTATTAAATAAGATAAAGATAAAATTATCGATATATTTAATATATCTTCAAGATAAGCACCCTTTTAAATCTTAGAGATAATCATAAGCAGGCACCAGTACTCAATCTAGCACGATTAGCGCCTTATTTGGGCAGACATCCACACATTTCAAACAGCCGGTACACTTGTCATAATTTATCCTCGTCTTTTTACCCACTTTCTCGATCGCACCGAATTGGCAGGCATTGTCACATCTGCCACACCCTCTGCAATCTAAAACGGCCACCATCGATCTTATTTTTGAATCGTGATAAGTTATGTTGGATATCATATTATCTACTGTAATTTTTGAGTTTATTTTCCAAAACTCGCTTTGGCATCGCACCGACTATCCGATCGACAAATTCTCCATTTTTAAATATGAGCAGAGTAGGAATCGCCGTTATTCCATATTTCATCGAGCTCGACCTGTTCTCATCCACATTCAACTTTCCAAAGACGATCTCTCCGGCTTTGTTCTCTGCCAGATCATCGATGATCGGTGCGATCATCCTGCACGGTCCACACCAGGAAGCCCAGCAATCTATCACGACAAAGGGATATCTATTTATTGTCTCATCCAGATTGTTATCGGTCACCAACAAAGGTTCATGCGGGTATTCTCCTGAATTTAAGTCTTCTATAGTTTTATACGTCTTATCCTTTGAAGAATCTTTCTTTTTAAATATATTCATGGTTCTTGATCCTACTATAATTTTTATACCAAAATTTTAGCAATTTAAGTTCGTATGTTGCTATATATAAAATTTTTGTTTATTTTATTAAACAAATATACAATATTAAGGAAATTTATTTAATAAATATTTAACAAAACGTGCTTTATAAAAAGATAATATATATAAGGATGATTAAACTAAACGAATATAAATTATTAATAAGACTAACTTAACAGATCTCCTGCAAAGGTGATAAATATGAAAAATATGGATGAACTGGATAAAAAAATATTAAAAATGCTTCAAAAGGATGCGAGGCTCTCGTATACCAAGATTGCAAAACAGGTTGGAACCAGCACGGCCACAGTGAGTGAGCGGGTGAGAAGACTTGAGGAGTCCGGGATCATTGAAGGATATAGTGTAATTCTTAATTCATCCAAGTTAGGCATAACGTCGGTTATAGCACTTATCTATGTGAAACCATCTTTTAGCGCGACGGATGTAGGAAAAAAAATCTCAGAGATGAAAGAAACGTGCTGTGTGTATAATGTAGCCGGAGATACTGACCTTATCGTCAGATTTAAATGTTTATCTTCTTTTCAACGAGAAGAATGTGCCATGCTCATCAATACGGTAAAAAAAATAGAAGGTATCGAGAAGATAACTTCCTATCTAGTCTTGAATACGATAAAAGAGGAATCACAGATTGAATTATAGTGTACAACGATATCACAGTAAAAACCTTACTCCAATGATCCAAAAAAACAGAAGATTATCGAAAGACAGACGCTAAGTTAGTGTAACCTTTATAATCCGTATAATCAATATAATTTACAAATATTGCAAGATTGCAGACTTTATGTGGAATCGTCAATATCCGGTTCTGCGTCTCTGCTTGCTACAAGATCCGTCCCGGTATCCAGAAAGTTTTTTATTATTACCTCGCCCATTTTGATCGGCGGATTTAGTTTTATCCCTCTTATCTCATTCATCCCTCTCTTCAAAAGATCTTTAGGTATTGGTTTTTTAGTCCGTACAGGAAGAACGCTTATATTCTTCGCACCAATTATTGGAATTACAGAGAAAAAAATCCTGGTAGGATGGATGGCTTCACTCTCTACATAATCTTGCCCAAACTTACAACTTAGCCCTGATATATTTTTTATCTGCATATCTTCGATCTCAACCGCGGCTTTGCATCCTTTTGGACAGATTATGCATGTAATCTCCTTAATCATCTTAATTCTTCCCTCTTCTCTTTAATACAGATAAGTTGAAACTTAATCTCGGTGTATCATTGATATCTTCTGCTCTCAGGTCTATCTTCACCATCTCAGCCGGTCGTACTATCTTTTTGAAGAATCTTTTACCGATCTCCGGAATCTCGATCCACACCTTCTCCATAGGTCTTTTCACTCGAAGATAAAACCTAACATCCGATTTACCACTGAACTTCTGCGGAACGACAAATCTTATTCCCTCTCCCGGAACGGTATCTCTCCACTCAATCCGATTGGTCCTCATATCATCAAATTTAATCGATTCAGCAGCACTCTCCCCTGCAAGCTCTCCCTGAAAGGTAACATCATCGACGGTATCGTTCACCATGAGAAAATTGCCTGCTGCAAACATTTTAGGCATGCTGGTCTCGAAGAGATCGTTTACGACAGGTCCCGACGTCCTATCATCTATATCGATACCTTTGGCTGGTGGCAATATTCTCGGTAACCGCCAGTCCGGTACGAGCCCGGCAGAGAGAATCAACGTATCGCATTTTACCTCGGTCTTTGTATCCGAAATAATATTAAAATTCTCGTCTACATCTGCCACGATCACGCTTTCAACCCTTTTTTTACCCCTTACCTCGATCACTGTCTTACCTAAATACAACGGTATACCATAATCCTCGAGGCATTGAACAACATTTCTCTGAAGCCCGCCCGGATAAGGCATTATCTCAAACACGCCTGTTACTTCTGCTCCTTCCTGAGCAAACCGTCTTGCCATTATCAGACCAACATCTCCAGAACCGAGAACGACTATTCTCTTTCCAGGCATGATTCCATCAATATCCATCAATCTTTGGGCGGTTCCAGCGGTAAAAATACCTGCGCATCTATCACCAGAAAGGTTCAGGTTGAACCTTCCCCGTTCCCTGCAACCGGTCGTAAGTATGACCGTTTTTGCTCTCACCTCTTCTAAACCGAGTTTAGATCTGCTGACCAGAAGCTTATTCGGGCATCCAGCCTCGAGTTCAATGACCGTAGAATCGGTCATGACGGTTATCCTACTCTCTCCTACTTTTTCTATGAATCTCTGGATAAACTCAGGTCCTGTGAGATTCTCTTTGAAATAATCCAGACCAAAACCAGGATGGATGCATTGAGGCAGGATTCCTCCAAGCTCAGACGCCCATTCAAAGATTGCAACATCCTCTATCTCTGCTTTTTTTGCTCTCAATGCGGCGGCCATTCCTGCCGCCCCGCCTCCGACCACTGCAACATCGACATGTTTAATATTCATTCTTTCAACCTTCCAATAAAAAGACGGTCTTCTTTGGCTTTGAACGTAATCTCTTCCTCAGGAATATTCAGCTCTCGAGATAGGATCGATGCAATCCTTGGCAGGCATGACCCTCCCTGACAACGTCCCATACTTGCCCGTGTCCTGAATGAGACACCTTCGATGGTTCTTGCTCCCCGTTTTATGGCATCAACGATCTCTCCCTCCGTGACCCCCTCGCACCAGCAGATCAGATGAGAATACCTCCAATCCTTTTTTATCAATCGTTCTTTATCTTCTATAGCTAACTCGTTGATTCTCGGTATTTTTTTCCTTTTTAGGTTAAAATCCGTCTTTTTTATCGCTTCAAG
>DUJX01000030.1 GCA_013329575.1 Halobacteria archaeon
AACGGCATTGGGAATGCACTCTTCAACGGGCTTGGAAAGAGATGGAATTGTATATAACATATAGTCGTTATGCCTATTACCGCGATAAATCCATGTGTAGCGATAGGCAGCAACTGTCTTATAAAAACATCCAGATAGATCGGCTGTTGAAATCTTCTCTGGGATGCCACCCTACCAAGATATGCAGTCGATGCAAGCAAAGTATGAACAATAGCCGCAATTCCAGCACCCAAAGGTACTGCCAATATAGGCGAATAACCTTGCCCTAAAAAGATTGCCGCAATACCCGCCGCAACTGCACAATACACCCCGTATGCCGGTGGTTCTCCAGATATAGCCTTATTGAAGAACCGGTTTATGTATCCTACCTGAGCTGCCAGTTGTACCTGAGAATTAGGATTACTTTGAGATCCAACGTCTGACTCCAAATCCTCAAAAGTTCCTGCAATTAGCGCAAGAAATGCTATGAGCAATACCCACGCTATTATTGCTATAGTAATTGTTATCATCGGTAAGAACTCAATCTAATCAGTATAATAAATCTTTCGATAGAATCAAGTTTTACACCAATAATTATATAAAGTAAAACAGATTAATGTTAAAAATACTTGTTAAAATTTGACACGGTCGAATAATATATCGTTATAAAAGAAGATATTAAGAATGTACCAAAGACAATAATCTGATGCATTGAGTTGATTTACCCCAACAATGGTTCGAGCTGATGGTTATATTTTAAGACTGTATCGCTATGCATGATCATCTTTATATCGTCGGGCCTCGCTCTTCGTACAATGCTTCTATAAATATTTTTACTCCGGTAAAGATTCGTTGATCTCCCGTTCAAAATTACTACGTTGGCAGGTTTTCCCTCTGATATAACACCGTAATCATTGAATAAATGGTTTGCATTGGACGTAGCCATCTTAAGAACATCTTTATCGCTATCTCTACAAAATATTTTTGAGATGAACTCCAATTCTGAAAATATGTTCGGCGAATTAAACATCACATTATCGGTTCCTACCATGGGCAGGATACCTAAATCGATCATATCCTTTATTGGCGGCATGCCTACCCCTGTTACAAAATTTGATCTCGGACAGACGACAACATAGATTCCTGCATCTTTTATCCTTTTGAGCTGTCTTTTATCCGCATGGGTAAGATGGATGAGCATATCCGCACCGAGACCGATGGCAGGGTCTATATCAGTACCGTCTAACTCACCTGCATGAATCGCAAATTTTCTACCAAGTTTTTTTGTATTTTCAATACATCTCATCAGATATTCCAGATCATAGTCGTTTGTACTGCTCATTCCTATCGCATCGGCCTTTTTTAAAATCTCATCGATCTCTCGCTCATCCATGATAGGTCTTCCCAGGATAAACACGCCGATCGGATTATGATTAAAAAAATTAACGGATTTTATCGCTTTTTTTAATAAACAGACACCGTTCATACCGCCCTCCCTAAAATCCATGAATAAACCCGTTCCACATTTTACCATATCTATGATACTCTCTTTCATAGAGTTTAATACGGTATGCTCTGGTGTGATACTTAATAACTTGTGTTTAAGTCCATCTGGTGGAGTAACAGCCTCGCGTAAACTTCTGAATAGTATATCTTTGGCAAAAGAGTCGCCTATATGGATGTGCGCATTTATAAACGAAGGGATTATTATATCAGATATATCGGATCCTGCAGTAGTCGATTCTTCAATCTTACGTATCGTTCCATTCTCGACGATAATATTACCTTCTACTATCTCGAGATCATCGCCGATCAAGATCGTACCGTTTAAGATAACTTCGCTCCCTTTTTTCATAACTTTTATATATCGTTATCTCGTGTATTATAAATGTAATCAAAATGGCTTCCAAAAAATCATCATCCGGTTTATCATCGAGTGCAGGTATAATGCGATACTTTGACACAGAAGATACGAGGATCAGGATAGAACCAAAAACGGTCATTATATCGGCTGTGTTTATCGCAATAGTCTTGGCTGTATTAAACCTTTTCGTTTAATACTTTATTCAAATGTAATAATGCCATAGTCGGATTATGGAGGATATTTTATGAAAAATATAAGATCGTATAAGATTTTCCAGAAGTTCAAAAGTATAAGAGATTTGATGAGCAATGACGATGGATTTGCCATCTCTATCTCGATCTGTGGTATAAGTGGCATTCTCTGTTATCTTATCTGTTGGTCCACGACATTTCCTTTTATAGGTATGATATGGGAGACCTTGTTCGCCCCGTTACAGCTGCTTCTTTGTGGTATCGCTTTTGCCATTGCAAGTCCTTTTATCGTCTGTGGTGGTCTTGTTCTCTCCGTTCCAGTAATAATACTGTTTCTCCTCGCCGGTATCCCTGTATTATACTGTCTGCCTCTTTCGATATTTGTCCCCGTCATGAGAAAACTTTTGTTTAGACTTGTAGAAGATATATAATCTATTCTGCCAACAATTCGCCCAATAGTAACGTTGATTAAAAATAGAAACGGATTTTCGGATCTTTTTCCTTTTTCTTATCTCCTATTTTTCGCATAATTTTTCGTCGTATCGGTTTTAGATCGGTAAGATTGAAACATAACAAAAGATCAAATAAAATATTAAATAAAATAGAATAAGATAACAAATATCGTATAATATTTGTTACATTTTTTCACATCCAATATCTCTTAGCATTACCAAACGTATTTCAAATAACATTATTTTCACATCGTTAAAGATGTATTTACGGTATTATAGTACGGTATTATAGCATCATAAAACCTTTATCTGATCGGGAGAAAAGCCTTTTGATACGAGCATCTCTTTTACTTTGTTTTTATGCTGTCCTTGTAACTCTATAGACGAACCTTTGACAGTACCACCACAGGCCAACTTTGATTTTAAAAATTTGGCCAATTTATCGAGATCTATATCTGCAGCATTTATTCCATCAACCACCGTGACTTCCTTACCATATCTACGCTTATCTGCTTTTATAACTATTTTCTGGCTTTCTTTAGCTACTTCTTCACATATACAAAGATCTTTCGGTAAACCACAAATTGGACAAACGTCTTGTTTCATTATATCTTATGTTTAATTGTTACTTAATATAAATTTTTTTAAAATTTTTAAAATTTATTTTACCAACGATGATGGGGATCTTCTAATTCTTCGTCTTAATCGTCCTTTTCCGTCGTATCTCTGATTTGGTCCTGGTTTTTTAAATCCAGTTCTTTTTTCTGGTACCAATCTATACTTTCCTTTTCCATTTTTAACTTTAATCCATCTTGTAGTTCCTGTTTTACCCATAATAACACCTCTTTTTTGTTTTGTTTACCATAATCATACGATATTATTTTATTATTAACAAGCTTATTGCGGTTAGCCTATTTATCAATCGATATATAAATTTTCTTATTATAATGCTATTTTTGACATACTTGGGCATAACAATAATATAAGCAGAGATAATTTAATCTGATTTTTACCCATCGTTACGTTTTTTTCTTGTGCATGACCACATTCTTAAAAATTTTGGCTTGATATCCATGATATTCTGATAAAATAACTTTTTCTGATTGTTTTTCGTCGAATGAAACGTTTGTTTCTGAGTATAGTTGATATGGTGATCTTCTACCAACGATATGCAAACTTCCTTTAAAAAGTTTTAATCTTACATCTCCACAGACTCTTTCTTGTGTCTTATCTATGAATGCATTCAGATCATCGAATAACGGTTCGTAGATAAGCCCTTTATATGCAAGATCGGACCATCTTTCGTCGACCATATTCTTGAAAAATATCTCATCTTTGGTCAGTACAATCTGCTCTAATGCTTTATGTGCAGAGATCAAGATCGTGGCGGCTGGATGCTCGTAGTTCTCTCGGGCTTTTAAACCGAGTATCCTATCTTCTATGATATCCGTCCTTCCCACACCATGCAATCCGCCAAGTCTGTTAAGTTCCCGTATAAGATTTAAACCATCCAACTCTTTGTTGTTTAGTTTGACCGGGATACCGTCTTTAAACGATATCTCGATAAATTCAGGATCGTTAGGAGCATTCCTTGGATCATTAGTCCATTTATAGATTTCTTCTGGCGGAGTAAACCACGGATCTTCGAGTCTCCCCCCTTCTATACTCCTGCTCCATAAATTCTCATCTATACTCCATGGTTTTTCGGCATTTATACCCAAATCAAGCCCTTTCTCTCTCGCATAATCGATCTCCCAAGATCTTACAAGGTTTAAATCTCTTATCGGTGCGATTATCTCTAAACCGGATAACGAGAAGATAAAATCAAACCTAAGCTGGTCGTTCCCTTTACCGGTACAACCATGAGCGACAGCCAGAGCGTTCTCTTTTATGGCAACATCTACAACTTTTTTTGCGATCAATGGTCGGGCGATCGCTGTTCCTAAGACGTATCCCTCATAACAACCATTTGCTTTTATCGACGGGATTATATAATCATTGACAAATTCTTCTCTCGCATCGATACAGTAAACTTTATCTGCAAACCGTTCTGCCCTCTCTTTTGCAGTTTTGATATCTTCTTCTGGTTGACCTACATCTACGATAACCGAGATAACCTCGTCAAAATCGTATCTCTCTTTTAAAAGGAAGATGCAGACGGATGTATCCAGTCCACCAGAGTATGCTAATACTACTTTTTTCATCATTAAATCACTCGGATATTTTGTTTAGGTTTATAAATTTATTTAAATTTATACTTTTGTATGTTATCTTCTATATTATAGATATACATGACAAGATGCCGTTTTTAATGGTATAAAAAGGATGATAGCCCATTTTATTAATCTTTTTATAATAATCTATAATACTTATTTTATATCAATAAAAAATTTTAAATATTAAATAACAGATAACAATATAATATCAAAAAATCCTAATTATGTATCGGTCCCATACATACGATATTAAAGATAATCCTTAAAGAGATTTAAAAAGGTGGTTTATTTATGGATAATGAATTAATTAAAAAATTGGCAGAAGATATAAGATCTAAAAAATACATTATAGCACTTACCGGGGCNNGATCCTATATATGCCACGTATTCATTCTTCATAAAGAATCCAAAAGAGTTTTGGGACATCCAGATACAGATGGAGAGGGACGGGTTTAGTTTTGTTGAGGCAAGACCTAATCCAGCACATATTGCATTAGTAGATCTCGAGAGAATGGGATTTCTAAAAGGCATCATCACTCAGAATATAGATGGACTGCATACAAAAGCAGGTAATACGAACGTTATAGAATTTCATGGTAACAATACTCAGGCTGTCTGTATAGATTGCCATCGGCTATACGATGTAAGATACGTTAAAAGATCGATAGAATCGGGAGGATTACCGCCTCGATGTGAATGTGGTGGACTATTAAAACCAAACGCCGTATTATTCGAAGAACCTATACCAAAAAAAGCGCTTATGATAGCCGAAGAGATGGCAAAAGTCTCAGACCTGATGATCGTGATCGGGACATCCGCAACGGTCTACCCTGCCGCAAACCTGCCGCGTATAGCCAGATCGTATGGTGCAACAATAGTCGAGATAAACTCTGAGCCTACATACTTAACAGGAGTAATATCGGATTACTTTTTGGAAGGAGACGTTGGAAACATCTTACCAGAAGTAGTAAAAGAGGTCAGAAGGATCAAAAAAAATTAAATAAAAAGATTAAATATTTTGGTTTTTGCTTATCGTTTCTGCTATTTTTGTATTTTTGTTATTATCTTATACCGTATTTATATCATATCGATACGTTTAGTCTACCTCCATCCTAGAAAAGGTATATGCACCCAATACCAAAAATACTGCTGCTACAGCGATCAAGACAAGGAGATCGATCCATAATGGGAAGAACGGCGCACAGCCCGTAAGTGCCGATCTTAGACCGTCTACACCGTATGTCAATGGGTTAATAAACTGTATCTGGTATAATACTGGTACGCCTTTTAGTTGGCTTACCGGGATCATAGCACCCGATAAGAAGAATAACGGCATCTGTATAAGATTCACGAACGCCATAAATCCTTCCGTCTCTTCGAACAATCCACCCAAGATTATACCAAAGCACGAGAATATAAAGAACGTAAGTATACAGAATACTATTGCCAGCAAAAAACCACTTACGCTGCTAATTTTAAATCCGTACCATATACCAAAGATCGAAGCTACCCCGATCGTTATCAATGCCTGAATCATGCCTGTCGTCAATCCTCCAAACGTACGTCCTAACATTAAAGAAGTACGGCGGACTGGAGCAACCATTACCTCTTTTAAAAATCCAAAATCTTTATCCCACAGTACAGTAACTCCTGACATCGTACCACCGAAGAGCAGACCAATACCGACAATACCCGGAACAAGGAAACTAAAAAAGTTTAATCCACCAAACATCGCCTGTTCCATCTGTGGTGGGACTCCATGAAAGAGCCTACTCATAGGTAGTGCCAACAATGCCAAGAATAAAATAGGTTGTACAACCGTGCTTATAACTCTCGGTTTCATGTTAAAGAAACGTATAACCTCTCTAAGCCACATACTATAGATTGGTTGAATCTCTGTAAGTTTTTTCTCATCAGACTTTATATCTTCACTCATCTTCTTGCCCTCCTTGATATCTTGCTTACTTCTCCTCCCTCAGCCTCTCTTATCGTTCTACCTGTATAATGCAAGAATGCATCTTCTAAGTTTGGTTCACGCTCATCTATCGATAAAATCTCAAACCCAATCTTGTCAGCAAACTCGATCAAATCTGGAATCCTCCCATCACCTCGCTCTACGTTCAAAATAATAGGGTTATCTTCTTCTAATACACTAATCACCCATTCTAATTTCTTAACCTTATCAATAAAATAAGAAAGGCCATTCCCATTGTTATCCTTTACCTGGAACGAGATAAGCGTTGTACCTACTGATTTTTTTAAATTATCAGGCGTATCTATCGCTATGATCTTAGCATGATCGATTATTGCGACCCTGTCACATAGATAGTCTGCCTCTTCGATATAATGGGTGGTTAATAAGACTGCAGACCCCTCTTTCTCTTTCGCATTTTTTATCTGATCCCATAGATCCCTTCTCGCCTTGATATCAAATCCAATAGTCGGCTCGTCCAGAAATACAACCTTTGGATTGGTCATAAAACCACGGGCAACCTCAAACCTACGCCTGACACCTTCTGGAAGAGAGTTTAATCGTATATTATCCAATCCTTCGAGTTCAAGCAATTTTAGAACCTCTTTAATCTTTTTTTCTCTCTCTTCTCTGCTCAAGGAATACATTCGTGCATGAAGATCAAGATTCTGCCGTCCGGTTAAGACCCGATCACTCGATCTATCCTGAAAAACAACGCCAATATTCTTTCTAACTTTGTGCGGCTCTTTAACCACATCGTATCCGCAGATTTTAGCAGACCCAGATGTTGGATGTAAGAGAGTGATCAACATCTTTATCGTAGTACTTTTTCCAGCCCCATTCGGGCCTAAAAAACCAAAAATCTCCCGCTCTTTTACGATAAAATCGATATGATCTACGGCAACAAAGTCACCGAATCTTTTGGTCAACCCTTCGACCACTATGACATCATCCATCTTACTTCTCCTTTTTTTGATCATTCTATTTTGTTAAGTTGGTATAAGAGAACATCGTTAAGACTGGGTTTTTGCATTCTAATAGACGATATGGAGAAACCTTTTCCTTTTGCAAATTTTATAATATCCGGTATTCTAATATTAGATCCTTTAACGCTTAATCGTATCCAATTATCCCCTGTCTCATCCTCAAATATATCAACTTTATCTACCCATGGCTCCTTAAGAAGGATCTTTGAAAATTCATCCAGTAATCCATTATATACCTTTAAGAAGATTAAATTCTCGCCTAATTCATATTTTAATTCATCAGGAGTTCCTACGGATAATAGCCGGCCTTTATGCATGATTGCAATCCTATCGCATAAATAATCTGCCTCGTCCATATAAGACGTCGATAAAAATATGGTCATACAGTACTCCTTGTTTACCTTTTTTAGATAATCCCATAAGTATCTCCTCGTCTGTACATCAACCCCGATCGTCGGTTCGTCCAATAAGAGTACTCTCGGATAAGTTAACATGCCTCTCGCTATCTCCAATCGGCGTAACATCCCGCCAGAATAATCTTTTACTCTGGTATCAGCCCACTCAGACAGACCTACTGCTTCTAAAACGCGAGATACTCGCTCAATTCGTTCTTTCTTCGGCAGATTATACATTCTAGCGGTAAAATCTAAATTTTGCCTACCTGTCAGGTAAATATCCACAGCCTGCTCCTCGAATACAAGACCGATAGATGATCTTACATCTTTTTTATTCTTTACGATATCATACCCGCATATCTTTGCAGTACCTGATGTAGGATTTAATAAAGAGGATAACATAAGGATAGATGTTGTCTTTCCAGCACCATTAAGACCGACCAATCCAAATATCTCACCATCTTCAACATCGAGATTGATGCGATCAACTGCTAATGTATCTCCAAACTTCTTTGTCAAATCTTTAGTAGATATTGCGTACATTTGTAAACCATCCCTCACAAAAAGATTTTAATCTTTTAATCTTAAATCTCTGATAAGTTTATCAAATAAAACGGCTTAAACAGATTTTTTTGGAATATAACACAGTATCAGATATTAAAATTAAGATTATAATAATCAAGATGTAGAATTAGCTAACTAATATATAAAAATATCGCAACTTATTAGATATTAAAATAAGACATAAATATCTGTCTTTCAATCTTTGTCGTAATCTATCGAACAGCTGCAGGATAGAACTGGGGCAAAGATCGTCTTTTTGACTATATTTTATGATTTCTTCCTAAATTTTATGATTATTTCTCAAATAAATTTATATCAAGGCCGATTTATTAACAATAATAAAGAATTTTAGGTGTGATTTATATGAATTATAGTGTAAATAGGATAAGAATAGAGAACGGTTGGGTATGCAGAGAATGTGGCGCTGTTAATAACATTTATAGGACTACCTGTCATCTATGCGGTAAGAAGAAGCAA
>DUJX01000079.1:0-1197 GCA_013329575.1 Halobacteria archaeon
CGGCACCATCCTGATTTTTAGTCTGGATTATATACTTTTTATCATCTACCTTCCATCCTTCTGTGATGATCGTATCTCCAGGATAAACGACGCTTGAGAATCTCACCTCAAACGATTTAAATCTTCTCGGATCGTTGTTACAGAGATTTTTAAGTATGGCTCTTCCAGCAAAACCGTACGTGCATAACCCATGTAGTATCGGTCTATCGTAACCAGCCGCTTTTGCAAAATCTGGATCTATATGCAAAGGATTAAAATCTCCTGATAGGCGGTATATCAGGTTCTGATTTTGTGGAATACGCATCTCTTCTCTAAAATTTGGGTCTTCTCCATCTGGTGGATTGTTTCCTGCTTTAGGTGGTTTTTCTCCGCCAAATCCCCCGTCTCCCCTTACTATGATCGATGATGTAGTATTAAAGAGCAGATTGCCTTTATCGTCCCATGTATCCGTATCCAGGTAGGTAATCGAGTGTTTTCCTGTATCATAAATATGGCTAATCGTTGCTATCGTCTTTAATTTGCCCTCGGTAGGAATCTCTCTATGAACAACAATTTTCTCACCGGCATGAAGGAGCATAACAAGATTCAAGTCTGCCTCACTAAAAGACCATGCCATACCAGGAAATGCAGGTATCACTGCGAATGTTGGATAAACCTTTAAATTTGCCTCATAAACAAAATCTAGATCGTTATTATCTGCACCAATACCGAGAGCGTAAAGAACTACGTCCTTCCATGTATACTCATACTCAATAGGTTCAGATTTTTTCCAATAGCATCTAAATTTACCATTTTATCACCGTTTTTTATTATGTTTACGTCTATATATATTACTTGTTGATGCATCACATTAAGAACATTACGTTCTTTGATTTAGAAGAATCTTCTTTAGTTCTTACTCCTTATACCTCGCCATGCAGCAAAAACTATTGCAACCTAATTAATAGTAGTTATAAAATAGATGATAATTAACCAGATTGATCTATAAGTATATCACATAAAAACAAACTATCGCTTAAATATCGAAATAAAATAAGACTAAAACAAAAATAAAAACTAAAAAAAAGTAGAAACCCTTTTAACTTAACAAAACCGAAAACGTACTTCTTCTATCTAATTAACTCCTCCAAAACCTTAAAAAAAGTATTTTTTGTTTTTGTTTATTCTTTCTTAACGTTCTCGGCTTGTAAACCTCTC
>DUJX01000079.1:1298-14604 GCA_013329575.1 Halobacteria archaeon
TTTTTCTCATTTTTTTTAACCTTCTATATTCTTTAATTTTTTAAATTTTTTATATTGTTATAAAAACCTTAAAAAAAGTATTTTTTGTTTTTGTTTAATCTTTTTCAACGTTCTCGGCTTGTAAACCTCTCTTGCCTGTTGCAACTTCAAAGCTTACTTTATCGCCCTCATTGAGGGTTTTGAATCCATCGCCCATAATTGCAGAAAAATGTACAAATATATCTCCTGTTCCATCATCCAACTCTATAAAACCGTATCCTCTGCTTGGGCTAAACCATTTAACTGTTCCTGTTTTTCTCATTTTTTTTAACCTTCTGTATTCTTTAATTTTTGATTTTTTATATTGTTATAAAACAGTAGGGGTTTAAAAAGCTTTTGGTTTTAACCCCCACCACCACAAAACTCATCAGAAATTTTTGATAAATCTATCTTTTTTTCATCATCAAGTTTTGCCTTTATTTCTGATATGGATATATCATTCTCCTCTACAGTCTCTTTAATATCAGCCTGTTTTAACATATCCATAACATAGTATAATTCGTTATCTAGTAATGCCCATCTTACACCATCTTTCTCTTTTATCTCTTTAACGATACCTTTTGTACCTGTATTAGCGTAAATAACCACGTCTCCAATCTCTATCATATTATCACCCCATTATCATATTTCTCGTTTGACTATATTTTAAGTTTTTGTTTGAAGATTAAAAAAATTAAGCATAGAAATATATTTATATTGTAGAATCATAAGTATAAATTAACAAATGGGGGTGGGATGTTGGAATCATTTGTAAGAGAAGCATTTAAACAAAAAGATAGTGAGATTGTTGGAAAGAGTATAAGTGGTAGTAATACATATATAGAAGACAACGACGACAAAAGCATAGAAGAGGCTTTTAGAAAGCCAAGAATTGTGGTAGTAGGTTGCGGTGGTGCTGGAAACAATACAATAAACCGGTTGTACAATATGGGGGTTAAAGGAGCAGATGTTATAGCGGTTAATACGGATGGAGTACATCTAAATGCTGTTAAAGCAGACCGAAAGGTACTGATAGGTCAGCGGTTGACAAAAGGGTTGGGCGCGGGAGGTTTCCCTGACATTGGTGCAAAAGCCGCAGAACTATCGAGAGAGGTCTTTGAGGAAATATTTTCAGATGCAGATCTTGTCTTCTTAACCGCAGGAATGGGTGGAGGAACCGGTACAGGTGCCGCTCCGGTAGTGGCAGATGTTGCAAAGAAGATGGGAGCAATTGTAGTAGGAATGGTATCCACACCGTTTATAGTTGAAAGGGCGAGAAGAAATGCGGCAAAAAAGGGAATAGAAGATCTAAGGCAAGTTGCTGATACAGTTATCGTCTTAGACAACGACAAACTTCTGGATTACGTGCCAAATCTTCCTTTGGATCAATCATTCGCGGTTATGGATCATTTGATTGCGGATACCATAAAAGGATTAACTGAGACTATTACGCAGCCGTCTTTGATCAACCTGGATTATGCAGATGTCAAGACGATAATGAACTGCGGTGGATTGGCAGTAATGCTTGTAAACGAGATAGAGAGACAGAAAAGGTCTACAGGGTCTATTAAACAGATCATAGGTCATCCTCTTCTCGACGTAGATTATTCCGGAGCAAAAGGATGCTTATTACACCTGACCGGTGGAAGGGATATGACACTGAGAGAGGCCGAAGAATTGGCGGACTTGGTTACTTATTCGATAGATCCTAATGCAAACGTGATCTGGGGCGCGAGGATAAGAGACGATTTTGAGGGTAAAGTAAGGATACTCGCAATAATGACCGGTGTCTCATCGAGTCAAGTGGTTGGTCCTGACGGAAAAGGCAGAAGGTATTCTTCAGATCAATTCAGAAATTTGGACGACCAGTACACTGATCTAAACA
Source organism: Halobacteria archaeon (assembly GCA_013329575.1). Classification (GTDB taxonomy): domain Archaea; phylum Halobacteriota; class Methanoliparia; order Methanoliparales; family Methanoliparaceae; genus Methanoliparum; species Methanoliparum sp8915u. Next base: position 3,202 of record DUJX01000079.1, read on the forward strand.
GGGGTAAACCCAGCATCAAAAGAGCAGATAGCGACTTCATAGAGTGGTTACATTAGGAAAAATCCACTCTTTTTATATTTTCTTTTTTATACTCGATAAAAGATTACAAGGCTGGCATATCTCACCTATACAAGGTGAACCGCATATCTTACATTTTCCTAAATTTTTCTTGCTATACTTCGCTCTCAAGACATCTTCTAACTCATAAAAAGATTTCATTATAGCATATCTCGTACCAGGATGCTTTTCTTCAAGATTTTTTATAATCTGCCTTATCTCAAATCTCATCGCCTCGTCGATATACGGACACCGCTCTTTTTTTGTAGGAAGATCTTCTAACTGAGCATATAGTATTACTTCCTCTTCTGGAATGCTGCTTAACGGTTTTAATCTCGGTATAAGTCCTTCTTGTACTTTAGACGGTGAGAATCTTGCGAGTCTTTCTATATCTCCTTTGATAATGTTCAACAAGACGGTCTCTGATTCATCGTTTAAATTATGCCCCGTTACTAAGACCGTGGCATTCTCTTCTAATGCTACCTCATTAAGCAATTTTCTTCTCAAAACACCACAAAAACTACAAATTCCTTTATCCCGTTCTAATGAAGCGATCTCATCGGTAGTATATCCAAAATATTCTTTAAAGCTGACTATTCTCTGATCTATATCCAATCTCTTAGTTAATAATCTGGAATTCTCGATGGCTCTATCTCTATATCCGGATATACCCTCGTCTATGGTTATAGCGACTATCTCTAAATTTTTCCAATTTTTAAATATATTATTAAACGAATAAAGTGCCACAGAGCTATCTTTTCCACCGCTTAATGCTACAGCTATCTTATCTCCTTTCTTAATCTTTTTCTTCCTTATCGTACTTCTTATCTTGCGTTCTACATCCTCCTTAAAGTGTTTCTGGCATAGGTGCATGCCCGAATATCTTTGGAAATAGAACGATTCGTATGAACATTTATCACATCTCGTCATCTTGGTACATCTTCTTATTTTGAATGATTGATTTTATCGAATGCATTAAACTAAGTGAATGCGTTAAAATAACTTATGATTATATCAAAGATCAAAGATTTTCAAATCATCAAAATCTTCAATGTCTTTGTTAAGATAGTGCTAATCTAAAAAACGATAATATGAGTCGTGATGATAAAAGTTACGAGTATAAAAAGATCTTATAAAAAAGGATAAAGAATGATACGATACTCTTAATCAAAATGTTAAAAAATAAATGATATGATAGTTTAATGTTTATTTTATTTATTCTTTAATCTAACAATCTATGCTTTTTCGTTATTTGTACGCTCTTTCGGCAAAATCTCCAATAATAGGGACCTTCCAGCGCTCTCCTTGGTATGCCTTGATCATCAGTACTATCCATAATACTATCGTGATTAGTCCTATTATTCCACCTATTATATATCCTATATACGGTATAAAGCTTAATACGGCGCTTAAAATTCCAAGTGCAAGAAACGTCATTAAAGATTGCATCGCATGAAATTTAACAAACGCGCTATCTTTCTCTACTAATAAAAAAACCAGACCTGTGATCCATCCTAAAACGTAACAGAGAAGGCCTGCCACATTCTCATTCAAACCCGTCGAACTTTTAGCCATTTTATACTCCTTTTTTATATTATCGATATATTTTAATTTTTAATTTATATATAACTTATTTTTCTATATAATCTTTCCCATTATTAAAATATCAGTAAAATTTTTATCATTTTAGATTATTCTATTAATGTGGATGGTAAATATGGATAACGAAGGATCAAAAGTAAGGATTATAGAAGAGACGGATAAAAAATTTGATAATCCGGTGGTTATAATTGGTTTTCCCGAGGTCGGTCTTGTAGGTACGATAGCCGCATCTTTCCTACTTAATAAATTAAATTTTGAGGAGATCGGTTATATCGATTCGGAACTCTTTCCTCCTCTCGTAGTGATACATAATGGTGATATAAAAAATCCGATTCGGGTTTATAGCGACAAAGATGGAAAATTTATCATGATCCTGTCCGAGATTGCAATCTCACCGATGATGATATCCCCGTTAGCAGAATCTCTTATAGAATGGTTTAAAGAGAAAAATGCAAGCTTGGCTATCTTATTATCTGGTATATCCGTAATCAATCGTTTAGAAATTCAAGAACCGGAGTGCATCGGGATAGGTAACATAGAAGACGCAAAGATCAGGATTAAAGATGCAAAGATTGAGGAGATGATAGAAGGTTTTTTGATAGGGATATATCCGGAACTATTAAAAAGGTGTAAGAAAGAAGGAATACCTGGTATCCTGCTCATGTCTCAATGCTTTCCCAATTATCCAGATCCAGAAGCGGCTGCATCTGTTATTAAATCGTTACAAAGAATTATCGATATAGACGTGGATCTTAAAGAATTATTAGAAAAAGGTGAGGAGATCAAAGTGAGAGCGAGAGATCTCATGCAGCAGACTAAAAAAGTGATGGACGATATGCGAAAAAATATAGAGCAGAGTCTNNTAAAGGTGGGTAACCATGTTTGAAGAGATAAATGAGATTATGTGGACACATAATGGATGTTTAGAACCATTATATGATATAGAAGATTTTGGTGACAGATTTATAGTGACCTTCGATCTACCCTGTGTGGATAAAGAGAATATAAACTTATATGTCACAGAGGACACCATCAAACTAGACGCATCTATGAAAAGAACTCTATGTTGGGAAAAATGGGGCACGATTCAACGAAAAATTATATTCAAGCAGTTTAAAAAGCAGGTCAAGTTGCCTGAAAGAGTTAATCCAGAAAAGGCTACTGCAATTTTTAAAAAAGGGATATTACAGATCGATTTACCAAAATTTGAAAAAAAGCATTTGAGTATCAAGATTTAAACAAAAAGAGGCGAGGTTTAGTATAAAAAAAAGCAGTAAGTTAAGAATCGGAATAAAATATTTTGTAAATATCTTTCTTAAGAGAGATAATCCTTATAACCTTACAGGAATCCCTCTATCTAAAAGATACTTTTTGATGTCTGCTACGGTATATTCTCCAAAATGGAATATGCTTGCAGCGAGGCAGGCATCGGCTTTACCATCTTTGAATCCTTGATAAAAATGTTCAAGCGTTCCTGCTCCACCCGAGGCTATAACTGGTATGTCTATGCTCTCGGCTACTGCTCTGGTAATAGGAAGATCATATCCATCCTTTGTACCGTCGGTATCCATACTGGTCAATAGTATCTCTCCAGCCCCCAACCTTTCTGCCTCTTTTGCCCAAGTTACGGTATCGATACCTGTCCCCTCTCGTCCACCATTGATCATTACCTCGTACCAGCATTTTCGCCCATACGCATCTATACAATTTTTATCCGATAGATCGGTAAACCGTCTCTTGCAATCTATTGCCACCACGAGACACTGAGATCCGAACATGTCTGATCCTTGTTTTATGAGGGAATGATCTTTAACCGCCGATGTATTTACAGATATCTTATCTGCGCCTGCTTTTAAGATTGCATCCATATCTTCTACCGATCTGATACCGCCGCCCACCGTTAACGGTATAAAGACTTCTTCGGATGTCTTCTCTATGACATCTATCATAGTCTTTCTACCCTCATTGGAAGCGGTTATATCTAAAAATACAAGTTCGTCTGCTTGCTGATCGTTATATATTTTAGCCAGTTTTACTGGGTCTCCTACCTCTTTCAAACCGGTAAACTCCACACCCTTTACGACCGCACTGCCATTCTTGTTTAAGACTACGTCGAGACAAGGTATTATTCTTTTGGTAAGCATTATACCCTATAATTTATCAAACGCTATACTTAAAATTATTCTCTATGTCTTGCCAATTATGAATTATGCATCATACATACATTCTTACTTAAGACTATACAGATAAAGATGAGACACTTATTAACGTAACTAAAGGCTTATTATTAAAGAGATCAAAAAAGGTATTATGGTGTTTTAAATGGATGATGAAAGTAATTTAGATGTGGTGAAAGATGAAATATTGAGATCTGTAGAGAAATACGCGCAAAAAAAAGGTTATGTGTTAAACCCAAACAAAGAGATTACGGATACGGTAATAAACGGGCTTGCTCATAATAAAATCAAATACGGACGAAGGTATTGTCCTTGCAGGATTGTAACAGGTGATACCGAAGAGGATAAGAAAAATATCTGTCCATGCATCTATCACGAAGATGAGATTGAAAGGGACGGGCATTGTCATTGTATGCTGTTTTATGATAAAAAAGCGATAAAAGNNAAGGATAAAAGAGTGATCTTATAACATATTTAATATTTTATTTCTGCACCTAAAAACCTAAAAAGACCGAAATATATTGTTATTAACCCCACCGGGTCATATAATCTCGAATCCTATCAATACCGATCCCAATCTTCCGGTGTTATCGATATTCAAGAATTTTTTTATGCATAGATCTGTTGGTGGAGATGGGCTACCGATAACTGCATATTTTGTATAAGGGATCTCTCTTATCCACGAAAGATCCAAGGAATCGATGATAAGAGTACATTCGTTTAGATTCTTTAATCCACATACTCTTATCTTGTCGGCAAATAAGACGAACGAATCACCTATTACCTTGTCTCCATCTTTCTTAAACTGTTTTAATTCTGCATTATCTCGTACCTCTTCTCCGACAACCACGCCTCGATACAGAAATTTTACCGTGCCTCTTATCGGCCATTCGAACTCTTCCGTTGTAATCCCTGCCAGCGTAAAACTTCGAGCCAATGCCTCTCTTATGCCATAGTTTATTCCGGGCATCAATCCCATAAGGACCAATTTTTCGGCATCTTTTTCAGATAAGCCAATCTTTCGCTTCTCACCATCTTTAAGCAATCTTACATCTTTTATTCCTTTTACAGATCTTATATAATCGATGATCTCTTTGATCTTTGTTTCTGGTTTGTCGTCCATGTATCTTTACCATCCAAATTTATCTTTCGATGCCCAAGACTCTCGCATTCTCAAATTTCAATACTTTTTCAGGGCATGCGAGAACACACCTTCTGCAAGCAGTGCCAAGGCACATGCTCGAACTTATTTTAGTTTTATTCTCATCTACCGAGAGTATTGCATTCTCTGGACATGCGTGTACACATTTTTTACAATTCTTGCATCCTGTGACATCTATTTCTATGATTGTGCCTACGTCTGGGACTACTCTAAGCCCTTTCTCACCGATATCCTTTATATCTCTCGGTACGACCTTTATAACATTCGGAGACTTTAAAGATCCTGTAATCTCCTGATCGATGCCGTACTTTTTTAAAAATATGTTATATCTCTCAAGACTCATACCTTCCGTCCATACTGCCAATTCGAGAATGTATACATTCTGAAAGATATCAGATGTCGCAAACATGACATGGTTTGATCTAAGATCATCTACAAAGTCTTGGAGATCGTCCAAATAGTCTGGTCTCATTACAAGATCCACTGCCAGCGATAACGAGGTATTACCCACCTGGTATATCTTTTCTGAAGCGGGTGGTATCTCTCCAATAATTCGGGCTTTGAGCGGATCGACATAGAACCCTGAAGCTCCTGCCATGTACATCGTCTTTAAATCCGAAAATTTTATGCCTGCCTCTTCAACAAGTGTAAGAAAACCTGCCCTGAACGCACCGAGAGCTTTTCCAGCCTCTTCAATATCTTTTTCAATCAGGTAAATCTCATCTTGAAGATGAATCTTTTTATCATACGTCTGGATCTTCGAATTTTTCACTATACCTCTAACCATACCAACGGCAATCGCTGCTATCACACCCGTGCCGGTTATTCCTCGGGCTCTTCCATGCATCTCTCCTCGATCTATTATCTTACCCGTCGAGATGTCCACAACATCGCCCGGTCTTGCATACATATCTTCATCGAGTACTATGTTCTTCCATCCGGTAAACGAGTATGAAAGATCGGATATCGCACCCGGCGATGCAAGCATGCCCTTATCAATATGTTGTCCCTCTATTGCAGGTCCCGCCGCAGCACTGCCGGTTAGGATCATATCATCGACTTTTAGAGCCATTTCGGCATTGGTGCCATAATCTGTAACCATAGCCAACTTTTCGTCGAGAAATCCTGATTTAACCATCATTGCAACAGCATCGGCTCCAAGCTCATGTTTGATGCATGGAGGTATGAATACATCCGTATAAGGAGAGATATTGCTTAGGCCAACATCACCGGATTTTTTTATCGTGGCATCTCTCGCTGGTGGTACGATACCTCTTGAATGCAGAGCTCTCTCTCCTGCCCATGCGAGATCTCTGACCTCAATTCCTTGAAAAACTGATAATTGAGTTGGATTTCCGCTTATAGCAATCCTTTCAACATCTTTTAGTTCTATATCCAACTTTTCCAAAAGTTTTTCCACCGCATCGGTCACGATAGCATGCGCAAGATCCTGGCCATATTCTATCGCAAAGGATAGATGATCCATTATGTTGCTTCCAGGCAGAGGATGACGAAGCGTTATCGCAGTCGATACAACCTTTTTTACATCGAGATCGATAGCCTGTGCACGAAAACCGCTTGTTCCAAGATCTAATGCTATTCCAAACCTCATTAATTATCGCTCTCTTCTATAAAATGTTTTTATAATTATAAAAAATTATAAAAAATTATGCAATGCGAGTTTAATGACAAATCTAATGACAAAGATCAAATACTTCCGAAGTCTTCTATAATCGCTGCATCATCAAAAATTCGTGGTAAAATGTCCCGGATAAATGCAAAAATAAGAAAAAAAAGATTGCATCTTGTTTAAGATTTATATCGGAGCAATCTCGTGCCTTTTTTTACGAATCTCTTCCCAGGACATCCCTTTAAGAGCAGCCTCTGCATATTTTGGACCCTGATGCGCCTTTTTTGCAATTATTCCAAGATCAAACGTATCTATAAAGTCCTCGTTGACTGCTCCACCACCGCAGATGAACGGGATCTCGATCCCTTTCTCCTTAAGTTTTTTTGCAATCTTTGGAAACGCTGTCATCGTGGTAGTCATCAATGCCGTACCAGTGACCATGAGCGGTTTGATCTCTTCAACGGCCTTTACAACATCATCTACGGGCACGTCTCTTCCGAGATCTATAACGTCCCATCCGCTCGATACTAAAAAGACTTTGGCGAGATTCTTACCCAAGTCGTGTATATCACCCTCTGCGGTATGCATGACGATCTTGCCCTTCTTCTCTATCTTTCCCCCGATCGTCTGCTCCATGTATTGAATCGCTGTATTCATCGTATCTGCAGAAAGCATGACCTGAGGCAGATAATACACACCGTCATCATAGAGCTTTGTGACCGCGTTCATTCCTGGTGCTAGACCTTTATCTACTACCTCTTGTGGCTTGTACTTTTCAAGGGCTATCTTCAACTCATTAAGGGCTGTATCCGTGTCTCCTCTGAACACAGCGTACGCCATCGTCTTCCATGGGTCTTCTGAAGGCATCATATCTTTTATAAGAGCTTCTGGTTTAAGACCCGCCTTCTTCTCTTCTTCAAGAACGTTATACCTTGTATAAATCTTTTCAAAGTCCATTACTTCTTCTTTCACCGAAGGTCTCATTCCGGCAATCATACCCTCTATGATCGCCCATCCAATCTCACGACCATTCATTTAATATCACCATCCTTTTATAACATCATTCTTCATTTTTTGTAAAGATTAAAATCAAAATCATCAAAATCCAAATTTATCTCTCATTAAATAGTATTTCAGACAACTTTTCTCCAATACCGTATCCAATCTCTTTAGCCATTGCCTCTGTTAATAATGCTGAACCTGTGGCTGTTGCCATCTTTCTTCTCGGCTGGTTAAATTCTTCTGCCGCCTGAACCATCGCTACAATATTCTGTAGTGATGTTATCGGTGGGATACCACAACCGGGAGCGAGAACATCTATTCCGTCTTTGAGTGCTTTGAGCGATTCAGATTTAACCGTATCAGGAGTTCCAAACGGAAGAGTATTGCTTGCAGAGACAGTACCAACCAAAGCAACGTCCTCTCCAACTATCTTTCTTGCTTTTGGAATATTTACAGACTCTTCAATGCTCAACCCGTTAAATCCACACTCTGCCATATCTCCAAGTATCTTGGACGCATCTCCACAGATATGAAGGACAGTAATGGTTCCAATATTCTCCGCAATCTCGGTAAGCGAAGGTTTGACCATACTTTTGAACATTGCAGGATCGAGCAGGTTTGGTGAAGAGGTTGGGTCTGCTATCGCGACTATATCTGCACCTGCCTTGACTATGTACTTGGCGTACTCTGTAACGGCCACTGTTGTAACCTCTAAAATATCCATAACTCTTTCAGGATTCGTAATACACCATGAAACGATCTGTTCCGCCCCTGCAAGATGTCCTGCGAGAGTAAACGGACCTTCTACACCTACTATTATTGGTAAGACGTCTCCTACTGTGTCTCTTAATATCTTAACAGCATCCCTTACAACAGGGACCCTCCCCCGGTCGAACAGATCATCAGGAATCTCGACTTTGTCAACAGACGGCAGAGGCTCTCTGACAGAGGGCGTCCTCTCTTCCGTTCCCAAATCGATCTTGCATCCAAACGCCTCGGCCAAGACGGTAAGACAGAACGGAACCCTTGCAGCCTCAAGCCCGGCAAGCTCCCATAACGATGATCCAAGTTTTGCCATCTTCTCCGCATCTTTGTGTGCGTCTGGGAAGTATGCATCTACTGCTGCCATCGCATCGGTAATACCGAGCTGGGTAACACACGATACAGGAGTCCTGTCCGGTACTCCTCCGACCAAAGCAGTAATAACTCTCTTTTTTGCATTCATTTATCTTATCTCCACGTTCATTGGATTATAATAAATTTTAAAAATCTCAAAAGATTATGCTCCCGTCCATCCATAGTTCTTTGGATCAAAGAGCGGTATGTTCTTGTATTCTTTTATACAATCTTCGATGAACTTATCTGCATCATCCGTCAGCGAGTTAAGGATTTCCATCGCTTTGTTGAGCGTGTCAAGTTCCCAACGTGATAGTTTGAGCTTTTTGTTTTCATAGGCTTCCATTATTATATTTCCGGCTTCTATCGCGGCATATTTGGACCTAAGATAAGGATCGTTTCCATATTCCGTGATAACTTTTCCAATCCTCCAAGCGTTAGGCCATGCAAGGACTAATCCCTGCGGATCTCTGTACATATCCGAGTATGTTAGAAGATCTCTTAGAATTTTCTCCTGTCGTGCCTGAAGAGCCGTATTTGACAAGTCTGCTGCATTACCCGTGACTGCCGTCCAGACCTCTGCAGTGCTGCCTCCAAACTCCTGATGATACTCAACCGCCTCGTTTGAATAAACGTCTCCTGTTGCCCTGTTCAAGTTACCCATAACCTCTATGTGAGCACATGCACAGATGCTAGTACATTCGATACAGATCGGTACTCCTGTTATAGCCTTTACTATCGGGTTTTCGTAGCCACAATCCTTAAGTGGACCAATCGCTCCCGCCTCAACGGCAACAAGGCTCTTTGCAGCTGCAATAGCCCGTATAACTGCAGCTACTGTGTGAGAAACCTCCCTATCCATAAGACCGCCTGCGAGGAACATCGCAGTATTAGCCTGGCTACAGTCAGTATCTCCTGCTGGGATTGTGCCGTGTTTTGTTGCGATTTTAACGATCTGCGGCCAGACCCAAGCCATATCCTCACTACCGCAGACGCCAATACCAAACAAAGTACCTTTTATATCTCCTCTACCGATCGTATAATCAGATATCTCTTTTCCACCGATCGTCTCGATCGCAACCGATCCGACACCTGCCGATGAAGATTGTTCAAATGCATCAAACATTCTGTGTGTACGATCTGATCCCCGGATACCCCCTTCTTCCTCCTCTTTTCTTATATCCGCTATTGTATGTTCTATCAGTACGCCTATTCCATACTCATCATGATATTTTTCGGCAATCTCAACCTGTGCAAGAGCGGTCTCATACGCATAATCCGGATTCAATGTCTGCTGGAAGACGTGCTCCTGTTCGATCATTATATTCTTATAACCCAATTGTAGACAGATATCCAAAACCTCGGTTGTGATCTCTTTGTGATGTTCGACAAAAGTTTCCAGATCTTTCTCGGTTCCTGGCTTTGGTGCGACTTTTATCTCTGGAACGACAAAACCTGCACCTATGTTTATCCCAAATCTTCCTGATACAGGATACAAAGCCTTTCCAAAGACAAGATCGTCCGGGTTTTTATATTCCATCGATGTATATCTTTTAATCATTCTTTTGTCTCCTATTTTATTATTCTTCACATTTTTATATACAAAATTAAAGATTTTTTACTTTTTAGTATTCATTCCTATACTTATTTTAATCTTATTTAAATATTTCTTTAAATATATTTGATAAAAGTCAAGAATACTTATTATATAACGAATAATCATATATTTTTTTAAAATATTCGTATAATTTTGTTAAATATATTAGATACCATTATCTTAAAATTTGATAGATCTTTATCATCTTTATCGTGAAAGACAGTCTCGATCACTGCTTAAAAGTCAAAAGATAAAGTGGTAATTTAAATTTTATAATAATGAGATATCTACCCCATCTTTGTTTATACAATCTCAAAAACTTTGAATGAGTTGGTATCTTGTATACATTTTAGTATTCGTCATTCTAATATAAATAAAGTATTTTGTTGATAAACTTCCTTAAAATTAAAAAGATACTGTTTACTATTTAGTTTGTTTTTAGATGAATCAAGATTTAATACCAGATCTTCTTTTATCGATTATAACTCTGTAATCTTTTTTTTCCTCAACTCTCAATCTTTACGATATCCTTTGCAAGTCTCTTTTTAGACTCTAAATCAGCTTGTCTGCTGATCATGATCCTCTGTGCCTGAGGCGATCCTGCTCCGTGCATTGACTCGGTACGGTATCCTACCGCGGCGGTACCCATCGTTATATTCTCGATGAGTCGCAAAACCTTCATTCTGTTAATTGTCGGCACGTTTGAGACACCTTTCAGGTATTTTTCGATATACCGATTCAAATCCGGATTTTTCAGATCTCACTCGGATGGCATTGTAACAAAAAGTCCGCCTGATATATCTTCTGCCAGCCGTGCTATCTCATAAGGAAACCGGGTCACATTCTGTTTGCAGACGTTTGCTAACAACATATCGATCTCGTAGTTACCCGCTTTTGTAGGATACCCTTCAGAAGAACAGGCAATCCCGCACGCGTATAATGTCTCGTTGAGGTGTACCATCTCTACCAGTTTATCCCTTATATGCGAGGCGTTTGCAGTACCGTTGTAATCTGATATGAGCGCGGATGCTCCGATTAATACGTCGCCGACACCCACCTT
>DUJX01000009.1 GCA_013329575.1 Halobacteria archaeon
AGACGATCTGATCAATAACAAGAATACATCATCGGATAATAAAGATGATCCAGAAGATCATGCGAAGGAAGATGCTTTTTTAAGCGAGATAATAGCAGGACGACCAGTTTTTTCTTATTCTAATGAAAAAGGTAGTTTTCGTTTAAGGTACGGCAGAAGTAGAAATTCAGGATTTGCAACGATCGGGATAAACCCTGCCACTATGTTCGTATTCCAGGAGATGATTGCACCGGGCACGCAGATGAAGATAGATATTCCTGGGAAAGCTGCAGGTATAGTTCCGGTAGACTCGATAAAAGGGCCTATCGTACGTCTGGTAAACGGAGATGTGATTGAGATAAATACCATAGATGTGGCAAAAAACAATTCAAAAAATATAGACGAGATTCTGGATAACGGGGAGATTTTGATAAACTACGGCGATTTTTTAGAGAATAATCATCCTCTGTTGCCATCCACATACTGCGAAGATTGGTGGGTATTGGANNTATACATCAAATTTTAGCCAGAACATCCGGACGGGATGCGGTAAGATTATCCGAAGAATATGGCGTGCCTTTACATCCGGATTTTACATACAACTGGAACGATATCTCTGTGGATGATTATAAAAGATTAATTTATGCCGTGAAAAAGTCGGGATCGTTCGATGATGAGCGAGATGTAATAAATATTAAGGATATCGGTATAAAAAAAATATTGGAAGATCTTCTTGTTCTACATAAAATTGAAAACAATAATGAGATCGTAATAGATGATGCTACGCCTTTAATACGTTCTCTCGGATTGAACGGACAACTAAAAGAGATTAAAGAATGTAATATCGATGAAAATGAGGCAAATACGCTTGAATTGGCAAACAAAAGAAGCGGGTTAATAATACGAGAAAAATCGCCAACCAGAATCGGTTCAAGAATGGGGAGACCTGAAAAATCGAAAGAAAGAAAGATGTCACCGCCTACACACGTAATCTTTCCAGTAGGGCATAACCATAATAACAAACGTACGATACAATCTGCCTCTCCGAGAAAAGTTGTAAAGGTTGAGCTGGGGCTTAGAAGATGTAAAAATTGCGGCAAAAAATCTGTCTTTAATTTCTGCGAATGTGGAGGAAGGACTGAGATCATAGATGATGATACGAATAACACAATAGAGACCGACCTGGATATAGATCGGTTATATCGTTCTGCATTAAGAAGGGTAAACGAGAGCGAAAAAATAGAAGTTAAAGGTGTTAAAGGATTAATCTCAAAAAATAAGATACCTGAAGCGATAGAAAAAGGGATATTACGTGCTAAACATGATGTTTATGTTTTTAGAGATGGTACGATACGGTATGATATAACAAATCTTCCCTTAACTCATTTTAAACCAAAAGAGATTGGTGTTACTTTAGGCAAGGTTAAAGAGCTTGGATATTCAGTTGATTATAAAGATAATCCTATTGTGAGCGAAGAACAGATCATAGAGCTGTTTCCACAAGATATAGTCGTATCGGAAGATTGTGGCGATTATATGGTACGGGTAGCTGGGTATATGGACGACCTCTTGGAAAAATTTTATGGCTTGCCCCCTTTTTATAATATAAAAGATAAAAAAGATATTATTGGAGCATTGGTGATTGGATTAGCACCGCATACATCTGCTGGTGTTGTTGGACGGATTATAGGTTTTGTAAGAAGTTCCGTCTGTTATGCTCATCCTTTTTTTCATGCAGCAAAGAGAAGAAATTGCGATGGCGATGAGGATTCCGTCACCCTTCTGTTAGACGGGCTCGTCAATTTTTCTAGAGAATTTTTGCCTGAGACGAGAGGTGGGTTAATGGATTCTCCTTTGGTTCTTACAAAAAAGATTAATCCAAAAGAGATAGATGGCGAGGCGCACAATATAGATATAGCCGAGAGATACCCTCTAGAATTCTATTTAAAAGCATCTAAGTTCGATAATCCTAAAAATATACCTATAGAGCGGGTAGCAGATCGGTTGAATACCAATAATCCATATCAAAATTTCAAATTTACTCATTCGGTAAGTGATATCTCTGCTGGTCCATTGATGAGCTCTTATAAGGTATTAAAAAAAATGCGCGATAAAATGGATGTACAGCTGGATATAGCCAGAAAGACGAGAGCCGTAGATGAGAACGATGTTGCAGAACGAATATTAAAATCGCATTTTATACCGGATATCATGGGCAACCTTCGTGTTTTTTCAACTCAAAACTTCAGGTGCGTAAAATGCAATAAAAACTTCAGAAGACCGCCTCTTTCAAAGACATGTCCTGTATGTAATGGAAATATAATTTTAACCGTATATAAGGCATCGATAAAAAAATATCTCGAAGATTCGTATAATATTCTAAGAGATTTCAAGATATCAGAATACACTACACAACGAATCTACCTTTTAAAATTAGAGATAGACTCACTTTTTCAGGACGATACATCTAAAATAGATGATTTTGGCATAATCTCCGAGATTTCAAGACCCGTGATCAAGACTTTAAACGAGTTTGAAGACAAAGTAGAATTTGTTAATGATAAAGACATACTAAATGCTGAAGATGCCGAGATTAATGAGAGTATACAACAAAAAAAGCTTTCTAGTTTTTTATGATATTAAAAACAGTAAAAAGAGGAGCAAAGAGAAGATATGGACGTAATAGGATTTGGTGCATTAAATCTGGATAAAATCTGCTTTGTAGATAAAATCCCTCGCGAAGACGAGGAAGGATTCGTGCTAACGATAGAAGAACATCCGGGCGGATCGGCTGCAAATACCATAGTAGGATTATCCAGGCTAAGCGCTAAGACTGGATACATAGGAAAGATCACAGACGACGACGCCGGGAGAATTATCTTTAAAGATTTGTTAAACGAGAATATAGATGTAAAAGGGATAATAAAGGAGAGTAAAGGAAGAGGAAGAAGCGGTGTTGCAGAGGTATTCGTCGATAAAAAAGGCGGGAGATCAATTATAGTAGATCCAGGCATTAACGATTTTATTAAAATCTCCGAGATCGATCTGGATTACGTCGAGAAATTCAAGATAATACATCTAACCTCTTTCGTATCGATTTTATCCAAAGACTCGTTCGAGGCGCAAAAAAATCTTCTAAAATTGGTGAGTAATCCTATCGTATCGTTCGATCCTGGTTTTTTATATGCAGAGAGAGGGTTGGATGAGATGACGGATTTTTTAAGATCTACCGATATATTATTTATCAACGAGCGGGAGATAATGGTACTAACAAACGAAAAAAATTTCGAGTCCGCTTGCAACGTTTTATCCGGTTATGTGGATACTTTGGTAGTAAAACTCGGTGATAGAGGATGTTTTGTTAAACGGAATGATAAAGAGTTTTTTTCAAAACCGTTCAGCGTGAATGTGGTCGATACCACGGGTGCTGGCGACGCTTTCAATTCGGGTTTCCTTTACGGAATTTTAAACGACCGTTCCATCGAGGATTGTGCAAGGATGGGAAACAAGGTTGCGTCTTTATCAATCACTAAGAGCGGGGCGAGGGACGGATTACCTTTTATAAAAGATCTTAAAGATGATGATTATCCGAAAGATTAATTTTATCCGTCATGATAAAAATGGTATAAAACGGGTATTGGGATAACTTATTTTGCGTTGTATCGGACATAATTAATTATATATTGGTCACTTCTCGTTGTTTAGACCTATCAATATCAATACGACGCCCAGAACAATTGATATGATAGGGGAGAATAGACTAAAAGATATATACCAATGCAGACCTGTAGCCCACCAGCCATCGATTATATGGGCGATAAATCTTAAAATACCATTGATTACAAAGATTATACCGAGCACGATTATCGCGATGGATAATGCTTTACCAGTAGTATTTTTCTGGCTAGTATCGTCTTCTTTGGTCTTTTGCATCTCTTTTATCTCATCATCGCTTAAAACGGACGGTGGAAGTTTTTCAGGCTCGTTAGGTATTATCAGCCAGAGGAGCAAGTATGCTATAATTCCAAGTATAAATCCTGTAAAAACTGTTAATAGAACATATATTATCCTTATAACCGTAGGATCGATATCGAGGTATTCTGCAATTCCACCACAGACACCAGCAATCTTTCTATCCTTCCTTGATCTGTACAATCTTTTATCCATCTTGACCACCTTTTGATATATTCTAACCTTGTTATAAAGATTGAGATGTATTTATTTATGTATCTTTATATTTAATTTGTTTATTTATCTAATATAAACACGATCAATGCGACGCTATCCTCAGATAAATCTTCATGGACGGGATGATCACCGCAGAGAAAAAAAAGCCCTTTTTTACCGGTTTTACCAAATTCCTCACAGATCGTTTTTATAAAACTGTCCATTACTCTTGTTGCGTAATCGTAATCTTTTATAACATCTATCGTCCTTAAATGGGCGATTAAAAAATCCGTTTTTGGGATAAGGTTCAAGACACCCGAGACCGTCTCTTTATCGAAAGAGATAATATTCGGACGATCGTCTACTGGAATTATATAAGTTATCCTGTCTTTAAAAGATAATGCACCCCTCGTCTCCATGACTATCCCTGTATCATATCCCTCATCTGTTGCGACTTCTAATATGGACTTAATACTGCTTTTATAGACATCATCCGTTGAAAAGAGCATGTGTTTATCTATATTCTTCCCGTTGAGGAGGGTTGCAATACACGGAGTGGTATATCTTGCGACTGCTTTTAACTTAAAAATCATATTTTTATCTTTTTTAGCATCTCTATCATCTTCAAAGATCCTCGATATGTATTTAAAGTTGTTAAGATACGTTTCAAATATATTGAACCCGAGACTGTCTATTATAAGAAATACGATCGTTTCAATCTCGTCTTCGCAAAATTTATCTATTATCTCCTTAATCGGAACTCCATCCGCATCATAATTCATATTCAATAATCGAGCTATTGTAGGAGCGACATCTGTTTGATTATACGTTTTATAATTGCTCAACCACTCTTGCATTGTTACCTCCTCCTGCATTTTATAATAAAAACGAGATAAAATACGAGAAACACAATATAAAAATTATAATTATAATAGTACCGATGAGTAGATGTGATAAACTCTGAATTTTAAATATAAAAAATAATAAAATATAAAACAATAAAT
>DUJX01000029.1 GCA_013329575.1 Halobacteria archaeon
TGGGTCGAGCATGGTAGAGATACCGAGTAATCCACCGGGAGTGCCCTCTTCTAATTGCATCTTATCGGACATAATCTTGCATACCTTCGTTTGTAAAGGTACCCACTTTCCTTTTCTACCAGATTCTAAAAAAAAACCGGGTCTTATCTCAATCTCGTCTCCGGCTTTTAAAATGCCTGAACTTAAAGATCCACCAATAACACCACCAACAAGATCTTCTATAGGCTGACCCGGTTTATTCACATCGAATGATCGGGCTATAAGCAATCTCGTCGGTAAATCAAGCCTATGTTGAGGAGTAGGAATATGTTCTTCTATTGCTTTGATCAGATGTTCTAAATTTATCTTTTGTTGTGCAGAGATCGGTATTATTGGAACATCTTTCGGAGAAAAACCCATGCTTGTTAAGAAACTTTTAATCTGCGTATAATTCTCATAAGCCTCTTCCTTAGATACCAGTTCTATCTTGTTCTGAGCAACGACTATATTCTTGATACCAATGATACTGAGCGCCATTAAATGCTCTTTGGTCTGCAATTGCGGACAAGGCTCGTCTGCAGCTATAACCAAAAGAGCACCATCCATTATGGCAGCCCCACAAAGCATCGTTGCCATCAACGTCTCGTGACCGGGTGCATCAACGAAAGAGACCGTTCTTAGTTCGGTCGTCGGTGACCCACAAACAGGACAATTTTCTTCGACGGTGTATTCATCTTCACAATTTGGACATTTTCTGAATGTAGCATTTGCATACCCTAATTTTATAGATATACCCCGCTTTACCTCTTCGCTGTGCCGATCAGTCCACGTATTAGTAAGTGCGTTAACAATAGTGGTCTTTCCGTGATCTACATGCCCCACTAATCCAATATTGACCGAAGGTTTACTCAATTCCAAAATACCTCCCGATATCTTCTCTCATTTCTGAACTTTTCTTTATCTCATCAACAGAGTTTATTAGGTCTTTTTGCATAATATATATCTCTTCTTTATTATTTTTGCTTAAAATATTAAGGACGGTCTTTTTAACAATTAAACGAAGGTCTGATCCAGTGAAACCGTCCGTTATCCTTGCGATATCTTTGATGTTAAAATCTCCTTTTATATCGGTAAGAAGATGTCTTAATATATCCTCTCTCTCTTTATCTGACGGAAGAGGAAAGAATACTACATCGTCAAAACGTCTCCAGATAGCAATATCTAATAATTGAGGATGATTGGTAGCTCCAATAAGTATTATCTCATCGTTTATCAAATTTATCTCGTCTATATTCTTTATCAATGTATTTACCGCCCGTTTAACAGCAGAATGCTCATCCGATGTACGCGTCTTGGCTATGAAATCAAATTCATCGATGAATAATATACAAGGGGCAACGTTTCTTGCCAACTCGAATACTCGATCTATATTCTTAGAGGTCTCGCCCAAGTATTGATCTACGATCATAGAGATTCTAATCTCGACTAGCGGCAGAGAGAAAAACTCTGTCGTCAAACGTGCGATTGTAGTCTTTCCTGTACCTGGCGGACCCACGAATAGTAATTTACCTACATCGTACAGTTTCAATCTTTTAAGAATTTTTTTATTGTTTATCGCCCCTTTTACCCTATTTAACTTTTCTATCTCTTCTTCTGTCAATACCATGTCTTTCATCGATAGCAACATATCCTCCGCACAGAATATTTTGACCAACGGTAATGCGGGAGATAGTTTTTCATCGTTGGAGATCTTGTTTATTAGATATTCCTTCCACTCTCTGCTACATAAGATCGGTACATTTTCAGAAAGCACTGTTTTATAATCTATATCTAACAAACCTTTTTTAGAGCAATAATAAGCCAAAACAGGATTTTTTTTAATTTTGTCATAGTTTTTGTCTCTATTCAAAAACCATCTCATCGCAACGTTAAAGTTGGTTAATTTAAGCCGAGAGTTGATCTCTATATAATCTATAAACGGCAGTTCTTTTATTACTCGCTGTATAAGATCAGGGTTTATGTTATATATACATTCTACGTCCTTTCCAAAGACTTCCAGCTGACTCTTTAATTCTCCTTTGTTGTTATCCCAGTAGTTCTTTCGGATATCTTTTGGAAGGTAATCCAGCGTCAACCTTTCTTTATTGAATATTTCAACGGTTAACAGTAATTCAACAATCCTATCCGCATCTTCATGCAATATTATCTCGTCTTTTTGGAACATAATTATTCAGGTATTAAATTTTAGGTTTTTTATCATTATAGTCTTTTATTCAATCGATTTATATCTTTGAAGTATAAGATATGATTTACGATTTAATAGTTTGTATTAATATTTTTAGTAATACTTAGGGAATAAATGAGATTTATCTCGCTAACGTAATTTTCTACCCATGCCCATAATATAAAAATTAAAAATAATATAAATATTTGTTTAAGTCTTCATCTGTTAAGTCTCATTAGATTAGATCTAATCTTTTTGTATTGCAGGCCAAGGTTTGGTTAGGCTTGTTAGGCTGGGTATCGTTAATATTATAGGTTTTTACAATATCGCTTTCGTTGTCACCTCACATCCATCATCTAAAACGATAAGAGTATGTTCTGCCTGCGATACCAATCCTCCGCTCTTCTCCTTTAAGAGATTAAACGGATTAATGATATCCTCGTTCACCAGTTTATTGATTAATACGTCTGAAGGAGAATTCAACCATCTTTTTGCAAATGGTAATGTCTTGTATCTCTCTATCTCGTTCATCAGCTGTCTCATGCTTTCAAGCCGTACCGGTCTAGGTCGGATCAACTGATAAATCTCTACAAAGCTGCTTTTTTTTGTTTTTCNNAAACGGTTCTACCGCGATTACTTGTCCATATTCTAAAGTAACACCATCTTTAATATGCTTGCTAGGTATGCTAGGATCAGAATGGGCATTGTACTGTTCTAAACCATGACCGGTCAGGTCCGATACCGGTTTGTACCCGTAACCAGATATGGTCTCATCTATAACGCTTGCTATCTCTTTCGTGGTTATACCTGCACGAACAATCTTTATCACCTCATTCAATGCATCCTCCGCAGACTTTTTTAAATCTTCGTATCTGCCTGATAGATCGATCGTTACAGCCATATCTGCAACATATCCATCTATATGAGCTCCAGCATCCAACTTAACAACTTCATCGGTGAATACCGTCTCTTCTCCAGCAAAAGGCGTTCTATGTGCCGCCTCATCATTTAATGAGAGATTACACGGGAAAGCCGGTTCTGCACCTCTCTTTTTAACCTCTTCCTCTACAAACAAAGCTACTGCTAAGAGTTTCTCACCAGTTTTGACTAATTTAACTGCATCGTTCACGACAGACGATAATATCCTGCCCGCCTCTCTGTATTTATTTAGTATCTCGTCCATTGAATCTTTTTCATTAACATTCTCGCTCAATTAAATCACCTCACAATATAAATCGTGATATCTTACAATATAACAAAATCTTTGCTCGCATTCGTCAGATTAACGAAACCGTCTTTTTTTATAGATACTATATCTTCTATCCTAATACCACCAGTATCCTTATAGTAAAGACCAGGTTCTATCGTCACGACATCCCCTTCGATCAAACGATCGTCATTATCTCCAATAGACGGCGCTTCATGGATATCCAGACCAACCCCATGCCCGGTGGTATGAATAAATCCTTCATTTATGCTTTTATTCCCTTTTCTCAACGTATCATACCCTAACGACTCAAAATATTCGCAAACCGAGAGATGGATATCTCTACAACTCGCACCGGGTTTTAACATCTCAAAAGCTATATTTTGAGCGCCTAACACCGCATCATACATATCTATTAATTTATTATCGGTCTCGCCCTTTACAAAAGTTCTCGTCATATCTGAAAAATACCGTTCGGTCATCAACCTAGGAAAAATATCCATAACAATAGGTCTCCCCCTCTTTATCGGTCCTCTTCCAACAGAATGGGGATCGGCCGAGTCGGCACCAGAAGAACATATGAGACCTTCACAGAAGGCATCGTTATCCAGAAGTCTCTTCTCTATTACCGTTCTAAGATACTCTGAAGTTAATCTGTTGCCATCATAATAAAGATAATCATTCTCGATGGTAGATCGTTCCAATATTTTTTTTACTGTATTTAAAGCATCTTCAGCGGCTTTTTGCGCTTTTAAAATATACTCTACCTCTTTTTCTGTCTTCTCTCGTCTCATCATCTTAAATGGACTTTTTATGATCGCTATAGAAAAGCCCTCTTCATCCAGTATTTTATACAAAAAAGACGGGAAGTTTCTCAGAACGGATATATTAGTTATATCTTCTTCGTGCAAGATGCTTGCGATCATATTTCCAAATGCAACATCAGCGTCCTCATATTTTTTTAATAATTTATCGAAGTTATAACTATTATAACCGCTTATCTTATCGAATTTTGCCTCTTTTTCTGCCCTGTCTATCTCCATTTCTGGTAAATAGATAAATTTTCTCGTAAAATCGTTGGATACAATACATAAAAACGGATCGTTGGATAAAAATTTTGTCATATAATAGATATTCTGATCCGAATAACTGCTTCCGTAAAGAAGTAGATAACCATCCTCTTCTATCATTCTGGTATCTCCCATTTTAGTCTCAAATCATCATTCTTGCTTAATATTGATTTTAAAAATAAATAATAACAATATAATCCTTCTTATATAAAAAGATTGAAAATATGAGTATTTAATATATTTTTATAAAATATTTAAATAAAAAATTTGATAAAATATAAACAAGTTTAACATATAAAAAGAGTATATTTAAAAAAATAATATTAATTTTTTAATATTAATAGTTTATTGATATTAAATTTATTATTAATTAAAAAGAATAAAAAAATAAGCAGGGTTATTTTCCCTGCTTATTAAAGATATTATCCGAGGTTATACTTTTTCATTGTGTCGCTAATTTCGTCTTGTGTTACATTTGTCCGACGCCCTTTTTCCGGTTTAATTTTGTTCCACTCAATTTGTAGCGGTTCAATCGCTTTCGTTTTTGTTTGAATGATTTTTTCACATTCTGCGATTCTACGAATTTTCTTTTCCTTGTCGTTACATTTTGGATTTTTCAACTCTACAAGCAAGTCCTCAATTTCTTTTTCTGCAATTCTTCGCGACACTTTTAAATTTTTCAATTGCAATTCCATTTGCTTTTCCGCTGATAAATTTTCCCATTCTTTTTTCATTTTTCTTTTCCTTCTTTCGTTTTTTATTTATAAAGCATTTTGCTTTATATTTAATATATTCGACAAACCTTTTTCATTATCCTTCTTTTTTTCTTCATTTTAAAAAAAAATTTTTATTTATTTTTCGTTGTATGCTTCATCTTTTGTAATTTCAATTTTATACCCTTTTCCATTTATTCGACAGAACAAAATTCCTTTTTCATTTTCTAAATGTGAAAATAAACCTGCTTCACTTGTAGAATCATAACTTTCTAATGGAATTGTTTTTTTCTTTAATACTGTTAAAAGTAGTTCTGTTAGTTTCATTTTTTCAACCTTCTTTCTTTTTTATTTATAAAGCATTTTACTTTATATTTAATATATTCGATAAACCTTTTTCATTATCCTTCTTTTTTTCTTCATTTTAAAAAAAAATTTTTATTCATTCTTTTTTATTTTTATGTATTTTATTTTTTAACTTTAAAAAAATTAAAACAGGATAAAAAAATTTATTACTCAATAAAAAATATTAAGTAATAAATATTTAAATTATTGGAATATTTAGAATATTGTGAATATTNNAATATTTATAATATTTATAATATTTTAAATATTATAATAATTTAATTAATAATTTAAATATTAGGATTAGAGGAGATAGAGGTGTTAGGCCCGTTAGGCTCAGCAGGCCCGTCACAGTCACACGGTCTGATTGTGTGAAATATACCTGCGTCTGGTGCAATAGTAGGCAAGTTTGACTGTGTCGTGTTAGGTCGCCG
>DUJX01000025.1 GCA_013329575.1 Halobacteria archaeon
AGCAAGATAACTATTTTAAGGTTGTGTGATCTTATTACATACCGAGTATAACTTAACTAAACTAATTTTCAGATTTTAAAGATTACAAAATCAGGTCTAACTAAGTTGTTTGGAGGTGAAGATATTGGTTAACGAGATGAAAAAGTTATTGATATTGATAGATGAAGATGATCCGAATTGTATAGAACTTAAAAAAAGATTGAATCAGGACATAACAAAAAAAGCCAAATGGATTGGCAAAAATTCACCTGAGGGGCTTAAATTAGTAAAAGATTTTGAAATAGATCAATATCCGGCCTTTTTTGTAGAAGATAGCAAAAAGATATACAAAATTGATGTTACGGCAAGTAAGAGCGAATGTATTGAAAAAATGATTGAAAAAGTTTAATTTGCCGCCTCTAAAACATTTTTATCTTGTCTTGGCTTTTGGATCATAAATGTTATTCATTAAGATATTATAGACAATATTACGCCCAATCTAATTTGTAATCTAATTTAACCGGATTTTAGTATCAAATAACTCTAAAGAGAGGACAGAGCTTGTTTTTTAAATATAAAACTGAAGACGGGCTCGCCGGGATTTGAACCCGGGTTGTCGGATCCGGAATCCGAAGGGATGGTCCGCTACCCCACGAGCCCATTATCTAACATATTACAAATAATCGATAGCATCGAATAAGCATTTATAGATAACGATTATAATAGTTTAGGTGTTATCATCCAATCTAGATACCAATCATCCAATCCTTTTCGTTCTAAACAAACAACCGAACAAGTTTTAAACTCTATCAAGAAAGAATTCGGTGTTCCGGTAAGCATTAAGCAGACAAGATTTGCTAAGTATGGCATATGCCCTACCATCATTGTATCTTCTTTTATCTCGCTTTTCAATCTATCTGCATATACAAATGGATCAAAAGACGGTCCAAGAGTCTTGTCTACTGCTAACTCTATAGATAAACTCTTGTTTATTATCTCGGCTGTCTCTTTAGCGCGCAGTATCCCGCTATGGATTATGACCGAAGGGGTTATAGAATGTTCTTTCAAAAATTTTGCCAATTTTTCGGCATCTTTTACTCCTTTCTCCGATAACGGGCGTGCTGGATTCTCATAATCTTTTTTTGCTTTTGCATGTCTGACCAGATAAAGTTTCAGACTATCTGATTCGATCATTCTATCTAAACCTCTTTGGTTGATTCTTTAAAAGATAATTTTATACTTTTTGCAAAATTATGCGCTTCTTGGATCGGTATAGGCAGTTTATATTTTGATATAAGATTCTTTGTAACTTCAAAAGCAGAATCTACGGATATACGATTACCAGGCGTTATATATATCGGGTTTGTCCGATTTTTAGGTTTATACGCATAACCTATCACCATATCGTCTAAAATAATTGGGCTGCTCTCGCCTACTTCTGTCGGATCGATGCACGAACCATAAAACATTTTTTTTGTTACGCCTATCGTTGTTTTTTCTAATATAACCCCAACATGGCTTGCAGATCCTATCTTTCTCGGATGATTTATCCCCCCGCCATCTATAAGGATAATATCAGGTCTCGGTTTTAGTTTATCGATGGCTTTTATCGTATTTTTTCCCTCTCGGTAAAATAAAAGCCCAGGTATATACGGAAAATCTATTTTATCGATTACATACTCTCGTTTTAAGATCGCTCTACTCGGATAATCGACCAAGACTGCTGCAGTAATTATTTTATCGTTAATGTAAGAAGAATCAACCCCTGCAACATAATCTATACGACTAAACCGATCTTCAAGTATTATCTTACTGTTCAAACGCCTTTGTTCGTCCAATAATCGCTCGAGATCCATACTTATGCTCTTATCAATTTCATTTCATTAATTTTTTATTAAAAATCATCGATTTAAGGGATCCAATGTATTACGTCTTATTATAACTTGCCAATTTAAATTCTACCGTCGTGAAGAAAGGACCTCTTATATCTATCTTCTTTTTCTTACCAGTCAGGTATCTTAGGATGTGATCTTTTATCGCGATATTGATCTCTCCTGGCGTCTTAACCATCCTTATTCGGGCCTGCCGTATCTCATCCTCCTTTATATCATTGCTTATCAAAGAATTTTCAATTATCGAGGCCGATAATTGAGCAAAAGCGTCCATGAACGTGATACCGGTATCCATCGCATCTTTGTATGTATCGTAAAATTTCTCGTTCTCAGGAACAGCAAAGATATTTCCGTCTTTAACAAATATCTTGTTTTTATAAGCAGGACCACAGAGTTTGGTATTATCTTCAGGCTCGACGAGATCGACGATTATCTCTCTTCCATAAATAGTTCCTTTCCAGGCAGGAAAACGGCACGGACTTGCTATATCTCCATATTTTTCACATGCATCCCGTATTGCCAATGCTAATCTCAATCCGTCCATGGTCTTTGGCGTCTCTCTTACATATATCCCTTTAGAAATCTCGAGATCGGTTAGATCTTCTTGATAAAACTGAGGATATACCATCTCTCTCATATCTTTCTGATCGTATAGTATCAGAGCAAGTCGTTCTACGCCTAGCCCCAAGTTCATTACAGGATACGGTATATCGTATTGAGCGAGTGCCGTAGGAGAATAAACACCAAAAGTTGCCACTTCTACCCAGCCATCGTTGTACTTCGTATTAGAACCAACCAAGGCAGGATGATAAGCAAAAACTTCTGTCTGCGTATCTGGAATGTAATATTTGCTTCTTTTATCATCCAATCTAAATTTGAAATTTTTAAACCCAAATTGCAACAATAATGACTCTGATACAGCCATACCGTCATCTACAGTGACATCATCGTCCATTATTACGCAGGATGCAGAATAATACGATTGAAGCCGTGTAGCATCCTCTTTCTGCTCTCGTCTAAAGCATCTATCTATCGAGAACAATCTGACAGGTAGATCCCTTTTATTTAATAAAGAGCTTAGTGTGATAAACCAGCCCGACGTCATATGACTTCTAAGTGTGTTTGTCGATGGTATGGGCTTCAATTCTTTGAATTCGGGGAATACTTCTGATAATATCTTCGTTCCATACGTATCGTCCATTGAGAGCCTTTTAGATATATCCGAAATAAGATCATCTCCATCGATCTTCCCCTTCTTATACAGATGAAGGCTCTCTTTTACCGCATTTTTCTCATCATCGCTCAACCCCCTTCCTATTACTGCCTCTATCTTTAATATCTGCTCGTTAGATACTCCCACATTCGGTCTGGGTAATCCTGCAAGGTAAAAACACCTATCCAAGACTGCAAGCGATTCTGGACCAAACTGTTTTTTTACATCGTTCTCTTCGACTATAATGGGATTAATAGCCTCATCAAATTCCATTCTCAAATAAGCAGCCCTTAAATTGTTAATCATCTCAAATACAGGGTGTGGTCTGCCGTAAGGGTACGTTATACGAGGATATCTTTTGTTTATCTCTCTAATACCCAATATTTCAGACCCGTTTAGCCAAGCCGCCTCAAAATCCTCATCAACCTCTTTTTTATACTTTGAAACATCAAATCTCATCTAAATACATCCCTTTAAAGATCCACAGGTTCTTCACTCCTCAAAAATCAAAAATTTTTGAAATTTTTGAAATACACAAATCTATCCGATTTGCATTATTCGATCCTGCACAAGGCAGGCATTCAATTGATCAGCAGTGTAGGTTTATCCTACACAAGATTAAAAAACATTTGTTTTTAAAGCCATCGATTGATCAGCAGTGCAAGTTTATCTTACACAAGATTAAAAAATATTTGTTTTTAAAGCCATCGATTGATCAGCAAGTGTAGGTTTATCCTACACGGGAGGTACAGGAACCGAAGGTTCTGTAAGAATATCCGTTCTCAATTTAATACATGTCGCCTCGTTCTCTTTTATACTCTTTGATCATCTTTATAATATCTTCCATTTTTCGCTCTTCCAATCTTTCATGATTTGTCTTGATCCATAGATCGATCAATCTATCCATCTCATTTTTATCGATTATGCCAAACTCTTGGACGTACATTATCGATTCGCGGTCTACCATTATATTAACCTCTGAATCATTGAAAAGCGGTATATCTCGCTCATAAAACCGCTCTTTTGCCAGATGCGACATCTCCGATCCAACAATTACTGCCTTAATACCAAAATCTATCAAAAAATCTGCGGTGGATCCTCCGCCACCTGCTGCATCCTTAAGATAGACGATATCACCTTTTTTAATACCGATCTTTGTGTTAAACTCTATGATCGACTCTTTTTTAAACATATCGATCACTTTTACAGGATAAAAATCTCCGGACGATTCAAGAATTTTTATCATTCTGAATTGTTCTATCTGGTTGGAATACTCTTTAATCTTTTCTTTAAGTCTTATTATCTCTTTTCCCTGTCTCTTTATCTCATTATCTCTTATTTTAATCTCTTTATCCCTCTTTATCTCTCTTCTTTCTTTTATTTTAAGTGACAGGATATAATCTTCCAGTTTTTTTATCTCTATATTCTTCTCTTTCAGAGTTTTTCTAAGATACTCGTTATCTTCTCGTATCTTATTGATCCGCAGGTTAATTTGTTCATCAGGTTGTTTTTTTACGTCTTTAGTTTTATCTTTTGTACCATCTTTTTTATCTTTATTAGCATCTTTTGTACTCTTTAATGGAGGAGATATTGCAGATTTAAGTGATACTCCTTTCAAAACGGCGGCTTTAATCTCGTCAGAATCGACCCATACCGGTATCTCTTTGTCTATCCGCTCAAACTTATTTTTAAATTTTTTATATGCGTCAAGTGCTGCAAAGAGTGCATCTCTCTCGTGAACATTACTAAAATCGTATCCTTTGGTCAGGTCTATCTTCTCTTCGGTTGCAGTATCTTTAGAAGAGTAAACCATAGTGTTAAATGCCCTCTTTATTTTCTCTACCGTATCGGGTATAGGATAGACGTCTGTTGCTATCATAATCGGTCTTCCTCTCTCTCGAATATATTTTATCATATTCGAAACAGATGTATTTCTGGAGCTAGATATGCTTACGACCCGTCCGTCAAGATCGAGTAATGCAATTGCAGCTGTAGTTCCGGGATCTATCCCTACTATCAGGTATTTTTTCTCGGTCGAATATCTTTCAAAATCTAACGAGTCTTTGGTTACCGGAGAAAGATTTACTTGAACATCTGCACCACGATCCGAAGAGATTCCTATGTTTGTTATATTCTCTTCTACCAAGAAAAGACCGCTTGTATAACCCCCATATCCTTCTTTTATGCTAAGCGAATATTTGACTCCGTTCTTATCCAGATGATCTTTAATCTCCTTAACTTTTAGTTTTACCATTCCATGAACCTTTCTTCTATACCGGTTCTGGCTCCATCCGCCCTTTCCAAGACTCCTAGATCTGCTTACACGTATCTTTGTCCTATCACTTATGTACGAGACCTCGCAACCAACGCCCCTGCTCGCTAATAATGCACATACCGTAGCAGATTCTAACGGGCTCCTTTTATCGAATGATAAATTATAATCAGATGCTAATTTACTAAGTTTTTGATTGTTTGTTACCTGGATAAGTTTTGTCTCATATGGTAATCCTTTTAAAAAAGATAGCAGATGCTTTTTATCCTTGGTTAACTCGTATATATTATCTACCGCCAAGATACTCGGTCTTTTTTGTTTGATCATCCGAAAAAGTTTAAACCTGCTTATCTCCCTATGTTCCTCCAAACTCTTTCCAGGTTCGAGTATTGCCAGAGAATACTTTTCTTCTTCTTTTTTAGATCTCGGTGATCCTTTTAAAATATCAACTCCAAAGACTAGATCTTTCTTTATTAAATCATCCTCCATAACACTAATCTTTAACCTTTTTTAAGACGGCATCAATCTCGTTGTTTAGAGAATATCTACGAGAAAAATAATTCATAATATTTTTTATATCATTTATAAGTGTTTTATCTGCCCTATCCTCTTTCGAATAAATAAACTGTGGCCAGTCTATAATGACCACCCGATCCTCGTCGATCAATATATTATACTCGCTCAGATCACCGTGAACCATACCACGATGATAAATCTTCTTAACCTCATCTATAATCTCATCAAAAAACCAATCAGGGTCTTCTAAACGAGTATATTTGAGCATCGTCCCATTTATCTTTTCTAAAACAATAAAATGCCTATCTGTTGCAATGGGTTTTGGAACAGATACATAAGAATATAGACGGCTTAGTGCCTCTTTCTCTCTTAGAGCCGATTTGGTAGATATATTAAACCAGTTCCTCTTGTACATATTAGGACGGTTATTCAATACTTTTTTGAAAGAGACTCCTTCCCGATGAATCTTCAATATGTAAGGTTTATCATTAACGGCAAGTACCTCATAAATATCAGATTCTTTTCCGTATCCTACTTGATCGCCTATCGACTGTATGATTTTTTTCTTGTACATCCCATTTAAGGCTAAAATATCAAATCCGTAATAGCTTAATACATATTTTACTCCGTTCAAACCGATCAAGCCAGACTTTGCCAGTTTTTTGATATGATAGTCTGTTTTTTCTAAATTAATATGGGAAAATGCTGCAATATCCTCTAAAAAAGTATTTCCAAACTCTATTGCCCGTAAAACCTTGAAATCCCCTTCATTTAATTGCTGATGGATATATGCAATCTCTTTAAGACCTTTTACCTTCTGACACCTCTATATAAAATTATCTTTATTGGATATAAAATTATCCTTAACTCATATAAAAATAATCGATCATTGGGATTGTTAAAGATATCATAAAATCGTCGTATCTGTCCTATCTTTTGTCATATCCACATAATACTTGATCTTGCAGATATGTTCTATGGATGATAAGACGAAATACGCCTCCTCAACACTCGATCCTGTACCTATGGTTCCGTGTCCTTTTATTATTACCCCTAAATGATCTTTCAAAGATTCTGCTGCATTTTTTGCCAATTCTTTTGATCCAACACCACCTGTGATTATCGGTATCTCATGCAAAAAATATTCGGTCTCGCAGCTATCCAGTATGATGCATTTATCGTTTAGCATGGACTCGACTACTGCAAAGATAGAATGTCCGTGTAAGATTGCAGAGACCGGAGTATTTTTATAAATTTCTCTATGAACAGGTAATTCGGATGATGCGATCGAATCAAGGCTACTCTCTTCATATATAGGCACTCTTACAATCTTACCTTCTAATTCGTCCAGCATACTACCGGTACTGCTTATCAATAGATAATCACCCACACGCCTGCTTACATTACCAAAATGTGAGTGTACTAAGCCGTTTGCTACAATTTTTTTTCCATATTTAATAAGTTCGTCCATGGCAATAACTAAGATAGAATTATACAAATATATATAAAGAAGCGTATCATATTGTATTACAATGCCAAGATGTCANNGTATCATACTATATTATAATGCTAAAATGTCATAAGCAGACATGATTTTTTGTAATAATAAGATGGAGCAAAGGTAAGAAGATTATGGATTATAATTCGGATACTATATTGATTTTAGATGGAATAGAGGCTATAAGAAAACGTCCTGGGATGTATATTGGAGATACAGGATCAAGAGGGTTGCATCAACTATTTTTTGAAGTGTTGGAGAACAGTATAGACGAAGTGATGGGGGGATTTTGTAGTAATATAGAAGTTATTTTAAGAGACGACTCAATAACAGTAAAAGATGACGGTAGAGGCATTCCCGTCGATATCAAAAAAGAGTTTGGAAAATCTGCGTTAGAGTTAGTCTTTACCAAACTTCATTCTGGAGGAAAGTTTGATAATAATATATACAAGGTTGCAGGTGGTCTTCACGGAGTAGGTCTATCTTGTGTCAATGCACTCTCTGAATGGCTCGTTGTAAGAGTAAAAAAGAACAATAAGATCTATGAGATGAGGTTCGAGGCAGGTCATCCTGTTACGCCATTACAGATAGTAGGCGAGACAGACGAGACAGGGACAGAGATAAGTTTTAAACCAGACTCACTTATTTTAGAAAATATTGCTTTTGACTCGGATTATATTGTCAAAAGATTAAGGCAGCTTGCCTTCCTGAACAATAACGTTAAAATTTTGTTTATAGATGAAGTAAACAATAAAAAATTTAAATTTTATTATGAGCATGGATTGAAGGATTATATAGATTATCTAAACGAAAACAAGACACCAATTCATCCGCCTATCTTAATAAACAATAAAGAAAGGATCGATGAATCTAACGGGGATGTAGAAGTATATATTGCTATACAATACACAGACTCCTATTCTGAATCAATCTACTCTTTTGCAAACAATATATTTACTTCAGAAGGGGGCACTCATGTAACTGGATTTAGATCTGGAGTGACAAAGGCAATAAATGATTATTTCAAGAATAAACAAAACGATCCGGGCAATAATAATGAGAATAGTTTTAGCGGAGACGACGTAAGAGAAGGAATCACAGCGATCATTAACATAAAATTACCAAATCCTGTATTTGAAGGTCAGACAAAAAACAAGTTGATGAATACAGGTATCAAGAGTATAGTCGAGACGGCAACTTATTCTGGATTGGAAAAGTTTTTAGAGGAAAATCCAAACGTAGCAGAACAGATACTTACAAAGATAGAGGGAGCAAGAAAGGCACGAGAGGCCGCTCAGAGAAGTAGAGATATCGCACGAAAAAAGAGCTCTTTTGGAAGTGTGCTTCCAGGAAAATTGGCAGATTGTAGTGGTAAAGGAGTCGATAAAGAGTTTAGAGAGTTGTTTATAGTAGAGGGCGATTCGGCAGGAGGGAGTGCAAAACAGGCCCGAGATAAGAATTTTCAAGCAATACTCCCGCTAAAAGGTAAGATAATCAATGTAGAGAAGAACCGTATAGATAAAATCTTGAAGAATGATGAAATCCAGGCATTAATCGCTGCAATTGGATGTGGGATCGGCAACGATCTGGATCTGGATAAATTGAGATACGGAAAGATCATAATAACTACAGATGCGGACGTCGATGGTGCGCATATTAGAACTTTACTCTTAACGTTCTTTTTTAGGTATATGACTCCTCTTATACAGGAAGGAAGAATATATTCTGCTATGCCTCCGTTATATAAGATTACTCATGGTAAAAAGGAGTATTATGCATATACAGATGATATGTTTAAGCAGATCGTTGAAAAGACGGGAGATAAGGACTTAAAGGTACAGAGATATAAAGGTCTGGGTGAGATGAACCCGGAACAATTATGGCAGACGACGATCAATCCAGAATCAAGAACTCTTATGAAGATAAATATGGCGGATGCTGAGGAGGCAGATAAGATATTTACCATGCTTATGGGCGAGAAGGTAGAACCGAGAAGAGAGTTCATTCAAAGGAACGCGGATAAAGTCAATTTAGATATTTAGAAAAAATTAAAAATAATCTGTTTTAAAATAGAGGTGAAGGAGCAGTATCCGTTTTTATGGAGAAAATATTAGAAAAAGATATCACAGAAGAGGTAAAATCTTCTTATTTGGATTATGCGATGAGTGTAATCGTATCGAGGGCTATCCCTGATGTAAAAGATGGATTAAAACCAGTACAACGTCGTATACTCTATGCAATGTACGAGGCTGGCATCATTCACAGTAAACCATACAAAAAATCTGCACGGGTTGTAGGAGACGTTCTCGGTAAATATCATCCGCATGGGGATTCTTCGGTGTACGATGCGCTCGTAAGAATGGCACAAGATTTTTCGATGAGGTATCCTCTCGTAGAAGGGCATGGAAATTTTGGATCGATAGACGGAGACTCGCCTGCTGCTATGAGATACACGGAGGTTCGTCTTAGCAAGATTGCCGAAGAGATGCTCGAAGATTTGGATAAAGAGACGGTAGATCTTGGCCCAAATTTTGACGGAAGTTTGAAAGAACCGTTGTTTCTGCCGAGCAAAGTACCAAATTTGTTGATAAATGGTGCATCAGGTATCGCGGTAGGAATGGCGACGAATATACCTCCGCACAATTTATCTGAGATAGTTGATGGTATCCTTAAATACATAGATGATCCTGATATCTCGATTGAAGAATTAAACGAGATCGTTAAAGCGCCAGATTTTCCAACTGGTGGTATAATAAGCAAAAAAGATGTTTTAGCCGCGTACAAATCGGGACGAGGGACCATCCGAATTAGAGGTAAGATTAAGGTAGAGGAAAAAAATACGATTATAATAGAAGAGATACCTTATCAGGTGAATAAATCGATGCTGGTCGAGAAGATAGCCGACTTAGCACGGGATGAGAAGATTAAGGGTATAAAGAATATATTGGATGAGTCAGATAGGAAGGGAATGAGGATCTCTATCGAATTGTCTAAGAATATCGATAAAGATTATGTGATTCATCAGTTATATAAAAATACTCCGTTAGAATCATCGTTTGGCGTAAATAACATGGTTCTCGTAGACGGAGGGCCTCAACTTCTGAATTTAAAAGAGTTGATCGCCGAATTCGTCAGACATAGAGTTAATATAATTTTAAGAAGGACCAATTATGATTTAAACAATGCCAAAGACCGTGTCCATATATTGGAAGGTCTGTTGGTCGCCTTAACCGATATAGATTCTGTTATTCAGATTATAAAAGGATCTAAGAATGTAACAGATGCGAGAGAAAATTTGTTTAATAGATATAGGCTTTCTAAAAAACAGATTAATGCGATATTGGATATGAAGTTACAGAGGTTGGTCTCTTTAGAGCGAGATAGTATAGAAGAAGAATATAAATCTCTTCTTGAAAAGATTGAAGAGTTAAACAATATTATTCTGGATAAACAGAAGCAATATACTCTGATAAAAGACGAATTGATGAAGATTAAAGATGACTATGGCGATGAACGAAGGACAAAGATTGTAGAAGATTTTGAAAAAGTAGAAGAGGATGTATTACTACCTGATATCGATTATCTTGTTATATTGACCGATGAAGATTACATTAAAAAAATACCGATCGATAAGTTTAAAACTCAGAGACGGGGCGGCAGAGGTATATCTTTAATCAACAATAACGATATATCCAGCCTTAAATTATTTTATACGGCAAATAATAGGGATAAGCTGCTTCTTTTTACAAATAAAGGACGAGTATACTCGTTAGATGTTTCTACAATACCAGAAAACGAACGGACGGCTAAGGGACGGTTTATTAAAAATTTTTTAGATATCGACAAAGACGAAAAAATCGTCTCTATGATCGATTATCAAGATATCGGCGGACATTTAGTCCTTGCTACAAAGAACGGGTTGATCAAAAAGACGAATCTTAAACTATTTGAGAAGGTAAAAGCAAACGGTAAAATAGCAATACGATTAAATGACGACGACAAGCTTGTTGGGGTTAAAAGGTGTAACAACGATGATAACATTATTTTAATCACAAAAAATGGTCTATTATCCATATTTTCTGCTCGAGAAGTTAGAGAAACTGGTAGAAATACAATGGGTGTCATTGGGATGAGGTTTAAAGATATTAATGACGAAGTAGTCGATCTAGATACTATTAACGCAGAAGTTAAAGATGTTTTGATCGTCACAGAAACAGGTATAGGTAAAAGGGTATCTATAAATAAATTTGCCATTAGACACAAAGGAACAAAAGGGGTAATAGCTGTAAAAGTGGACGACGATAATTATGTTAAAAGCATATTAGGAGTAGGCGACGATGATACTCTGCTAATTGGCAGCAAAAATGGACTTATTTTAAGGACTAATACCTTAAAAATATCAAAACAGGGTAGAACGGCAAAAGGTGTCAAGATTATGGCATTAAAAGACGGAGAATCTATCGTCTGTATCGATAAACTGCCTACTGAGACTAAAAAATAAGAGATTATGTAGACGATCCTCGATCGCAATACAAATATAAAAATTTCAGTAAGGTATAAATATTCTTATCGGAACTTTGGTAGTATGACAGGATCAAACGATTCAGAAAATTCGGAAAAGTTTTGGATAGATTTTTCAAAACAGCCTGATGGTCTTATACCCGCGATAGTTCAGGATGCCGATACCAACGAGGTCTTGATGATGGCGTATATGAACGAAGAAGCGCTTAAAAAAACAATGACGACGAGAAAAGCCCATTATTGGAGCCGAAGCAGGAGGAAATTATGGCTTAAAGGTGAAGAAAGCGGGAATTTCCAAACGGTTAGGGATATAAGGATCGATTGCGATGAAGATACGATTCTGTTGATTGTAGAACAGAAGGGCTGTGCATGCCATCTTGGCTATAAGTCTTGTTTTTTTAGAAATATCGATGGGGATATAGTAGAAGAACGATTACTCGATCCGGATACTATCTACTCTGACCATAAATCTCAAGAATGATCAATAAAAACAGATTGGATAGACTGTTAAACGATCCTGAATCTATAGAATATCTGCCTGATAAAGATGTAGAAGAGATAATCTTATACGCAGAACAAATACTAAAAAAAGAGGGAAATCTCGTCTATATCACAGGAAAAAAAGCAATATTCGTCGGAGATACCCATGGGGATTTCGATGCGACCCGACAGGTCTTATCAAAATATCTTAATCAAAGGAACAAAGTAATCTTCTTGGGAGATTATGTAGATCGAGGCAAAAATTCGTTAGAGAACATAAACTATCTACTGATAGCAAAGATTCTCTATCCAGAAAATTTAATACTATTGCAAGGCAACCATGAAGCGGTAAAAATTTTGAAATTTTATCCAGCCGATTTTTGGGACTCTCTATCTAAAAAATTTTATAATTTATATTCGGATCTTTTGACAAAGTTACCTTTGGCAGTGACTACTAATAATGGTATCATCGCCCTTCATGGTGCTCTACCGAACGTTTCTGATATAAACGAGATAAATAAGATCGAGCGGGGTAGCGAGCTATGGCGGCAGATCACTTGGGGCGATTTTTACGATACGAGTGGGGCGATTTTAGGCGATGATCCGATGACAGGAAGGCCAAAATTCGGCAGGGATTATTTTAATAAAATAATGCGATCTTTAGGTATGAATATCTTGGTTCGGTCACATCAGCCGAGTGCAGATACTAAGATGTTTAATGATAGATGTATCACTATCTTTACATCGTATGCATACTCTTCTGAAAGAAAGATAGCGGTCTCTGATCTCGAGAAAAAGGCAAAAAATGCGGATGATCTCTCTATTGTTTACTTATAAAATATTTTAAAAATTATCGTTGTAGTATTAGGAAAATTATATAAACTCAGTAACTATAACGGTTAAATATGGATAATCCAAACGATGATTTCATAGATGTTGGTTATCATTATCAATTAACATTGAACAATATCATAGAACACGCGGCAAGACTCCATCCTAAAGAATATATTGTCTATAGAGGTAAACAGAGAGAGACATACAAAGAAGTGTTTGAACGATGTAAACGACTTTCAAATGCTTTGGAAGGATTGGACGTAAAAGAGGGTACAAAGGTGATAGAGTTCGAATGGAATTCACACAGACATTTAGAGATGTACTTTGCAATACCATCGATGGGAGGGATACTGCATCTCGGTAATCCTCTCTTGACCCCAGAACAGATCGCTTATATAATAAATCATGCCGGTGATGAGGTACTTATAGTAAACAAGGATTTTTTACCTCTTATAGACGGAATAAAAGATAAGATAAAGACAGTAAAACATTTTATATTGATTACAGACGATGGAGAGATACCAGAAACAAGATTAGATCCGGTATATGAGTATGAAGACCTTTTAAAAAAATCCTCGTCAGAATACCGATATCCTGATCTGGATGAGAACACCGTTGCTACAATGTGCTACACTACAGGTACGACCGGCGATCCTAAAGGTTGTTGGTTTACTCATCGTGCTCTATCTATACACTCGATCATTTGGGGTGGTTATGCATCAGGGTATGGTCTTACTCCTGCACCCTATGGGGCAACACTATGCATCGTGCCGATGTTTCACGTTCATGGATGGTGTATTCCTTATATGAGTACCCTTTTTGGTATAAGACAATTGATGATCGGAAGGACTGATCCGACCATAGTATTGGAGATGATAAAGAATGAGAGAAAGGAGGATCCAGATCGGCCTATTACGATATTTGGTGTAGCATCGGTGTTAAGACTTTTAATCTATCATCCAGAGATTGAGAAGTATAGAAGATACCTCGGCAATGTTAGATATATCGTAGGTGGAACAGCATTTCCGAGAGGTCTTGCAGAACGATGTATCGAGTTAGGAATAGATCCGTATAGTGGGTGGGGTATGACCGAGACGTGTCCTGTCATGGGTTTAACATTACCAAAATCGCATATGAGGGATTGGCCTGATGAGAAGATTCTTGATTTCAAATTAAGATCCGGTTGGGCGGCACCGTTCGAGGAGCAAAGGGTCGTCGACGCAGAAGGAAGAGACGTACCGAGAGACAACAAGACTATAGGAGAGATAGTATTAAGATCACCTTGGTGTACTATGGGCTACTACAAGGACTTAAAAAAATCCAAAGATCTTTGGAAGGACGGATGGCTACATACGGGAGATCTAGCATTGATGGATGAGGAAGAGAATCCGTTGATAGTGGATAGAGATAAAGACGTCGTCAAAAGCGGTGGTGAATGGATATCTACACTGACCTTGGAGGATGTACTGAGTAAATATCCAAAAGTATCTGAGGTCGCCGTCATAGGAGTACCTCATAAAAGATATGAAGAGAGACCAGTATCTATCATAGTACCGAAGAATGAGTTTAAAGATGAGATGACAGAGGATGAGCTAAGAAGATATCTTGAAGGTTATGTAGAAGATGGAAAGATCTTGAAATGGTGGATTCCAGAAAGGTTTATCTTTATAGACGAGATACCCAAGACCAGCGTGGGTAAATTTGATAAAAAAGCGCTCCGACCACGATACAAGGATTTATTATCCAATTCTAAATAGGATTGTACACTTATTTTTAATTTTTATATCTTTTTATTTTTAATCTGCTATCGAGACCGATCAGATAACGGGATAGTTTTATATATAAAGCGATATATATTTTACCCGCGGTGGACTAGCCTGGGTGGCTCGACGTCACCTGTAACCCGAAACCGTCGGTATGCGGGGGGCGA
>DUJX01000114.1:0-1747 GCA_013329575.1 Halobacteria archaeon
GAAGATAAAATTTATTTTTAAAATAATCTTTTCTTATGTCACTCGCTTTATTACTCCACTCTTCTATTCCGATTTTTTTAATGAGAGATAGATTATATACTTTCAGGTTATGAGGAACAAGGTTTGCCATATCTGCACAAGGTTGTAATAGTTCACAAGGGAAGTCGTTACATTCGTAACAAAACTCTATCTTCTTATTTTTAGTACATTCATAAATAGGACACGGTTCCTTGAAACTAAATGCAGATATTTTACCCTTTTCTACCCTACATCCTTCACAGAAGCAAGTCTCGAAAGGAATATTCATGTTTTTGCTGATCTTTTCTTTCAGCTTATCATTATTTTTGGAATGGAATAATGGACAATTAAAACAATCAAGACCGCATGGCGATATTAGCTCTTTTGACGGCATTTTAATTCACCTATTTAAACGTTTAGTTTTGCCCTATTAATAAAATTTTGTATAATTAGGTAGAGTAATATTATTTTATATCCATTATATCTTAAATAAAACGAAAAGATTATAGTATATGAATCCGTTCTATCAGCTCGATGGGAAAATTAAAATTAGGAGTGCTTGTTTCTGGAAGAGGGACCGATTTACAATCTATATTGGATGCAGCGGATGATGGCAAAATAAACGCAGAGGTAAAAGTAGTTATAAGTAATAACAAAGATGCTTATGCGTTAGAGAGAGCAAAAAAACACAACGTAGACGGAATTTATATAGAGACTAAAGGAAGAGAGAGGGAAGATTACGAGAAAGATATAGATTTGATCTTAAAAAACTATGGTGTAGATTTGGCAATAGGTGCTGGATGGATGAGAATTCTAACTCCGTTCTTTGTAACAAAATGGAAAGGACGATTGATAAACATACACCCGTCTTTATTACCATCTTTTCCCGGTACTTCGGGTCCTAAGGATGCATTGGAGTATGGAGTAAAAATAACTGGATGTACTACCCATTTTATGAGTGAGACTGTGGATAGCGGGCCTATCATCCTTCAAGCGGCTGTAATAGTACGGGATGACGATACGGTAGAGACGTTGGCGCAACGGGTTTTAGAAGTTGAGCATCAGATATTACCACGAAGCATAGACCTTTTCGAACAGAATAGAATCGTTATCGAAGGACGAAAAGTGAAGATATTGCCTGGTGATTCGNNAAAGTTAAATATCCTGTGATAGATGGGGTATTATACAGCTATGGATATTAAAACAGTTAAAATAGATGATTTAGACTGGTTTTTGTCATTAGACAAATTTGGAATTGATTTAGGATTAGAACGGATAGAAAAACTGCTAAAATGTCTCGGTAATCCCGAAAAGAGCTATAAAATAATACATGTTGGGGGCACAAACGGAAAAGGGTCTACTTGTACGTACATCGGTTCTATTCTCAGAGAGGCAGGGTATAAAACAGGAATATATACATCTCCCGACTTGGGCAGAAGGGAGGAAAGATTCTCCGTCGATGGAGAATACATCGAACGAGCGGATTTTTTAAAATTGATCAGAGAAGTAAGGCCTTATGCAGAACAGTTTAATGCAACGATATTTGAGGTTGAGACTGCCATAGCATTAAGATATTTCCAAT
Organism: Halobacteria archaeon; assembly: GCA_013329575.1. Lineage (GTDB taxonomy): Archaea > Halobacteriota > Methanoliparia > Methanoliparales > Methanoliparaceae > Methanoliparum > Methanoliparum sp8915u. The sequence goes on from DUJX01000114.1 coordinate 1,601, forward strand.
TAAAGAAAGTTGATTTTTCTATTATTGAGGTGGGTCTCGGAGGTAGGTTAGATGCAACAAACGTTGTGTTACCAGTTGTATCTGTGATAACGAACGTCTCTAAAGATCATACAAACATTTTGGGTGATACGATAGAAGATATAGCCT
>DUJX01000114.1:1798-3239 GCA_013329575.1 Halobacteria archaeon
AAACGGCTCTCGTTAGGCAAAGATTACCAGACATTCTTAGTCTGTGATCACATGTTGAAGACAAGACTTATGGGTAGATACCAAGGGGAGAATCTCTCTGTAGTGATTCCTGTTATCAATTGTTTAAGAGAGTTAGGTTATACTATCTCCGATAAAAATATATCTGATGGAGTCATTAAATCGGATATAAAAGGTAGAATGGAGCTCATTTTAGATAATAACAGCAATATCCTTCTTGATGGAGCCCATAATGTAAAAGGGATAGACTGTCTCTTTAAATCTTTAAGAGATTTGAAATATAACCGGCTTATCTTGGTCTTAGGAATATTGGCAGACAAGGATATAGATGGCATGCTCAACAGGATGAAGACAGATATAGATGTGGCTATAATAACAAGATCAAAGAATCCGAGGAGCGAGATCCCTGAAAAATTGTCAAAAAAATTTAATAAAATTCATAACGATACAAAATTATTTGTCATGGAAGATATCAAAGATGCGATATATATTGCTAAAAAGATCGCATCTAAAGAGGATATTATATGTATTACAGGATCGCTTTATCTGGTAGGAGAGGCGAGGAAGATACTTATGCAAGATCAGATGACCAAAAATACGCCTTTATCAATAAACGGTTGATGAAAACTTTAAATATCTGCTCGCAACCTTCACACTCGAATCGTAAAAGAGGTAGGACCGCCATTATGGGGGTGCTGAATGTAACACCCGACTCGTTTTATGATGGTGGAAGATTTTTTGATATAGATCGGGCAGTTATGCACGGATTGAAACTTATCGAAGCAGGTGCCGATATGCTCGATATTGGTGGAGAATCCACACGACCTGGATCGGTATCCGTAGATGCCAAAGAAGAGATCGATCGAGTTATTCCTGTAATAAAGCTCCTTGGCGAGATGACGGATATTCCTATCTCTGTAGACACTTACAAGAGTGAGGTTGCAGAGAGGGCGATTAAATATGGTGCAACGATGATAAACGATATAAGCGCGCTTCGTTTCGATGAAAATATGGCTGATATCGTGGCAGAATACGATCTTCCTGTATGTCTGATGCATATGCATGGAAGACCGAGCGATATGCAGATCCATCCTGTATACAACGATATTATACAAGATATAATCTGTTTTTTGAAAGAAAGGATAGATTTTGCAGTAGAAAAAGGAATCTCAACGGATAAAATTATTATAGATCCTGGAATTGGATTTGGAAAGAGAACTGGAGAAGGAATAGATGATAATTGTACGATTCTTAAGCGATTAAAAGAATTTAAATCTTTGAATAAGCCTATATTGGTTGGTACATCCAGAAAAACGTTTATTAGTAATTTATGTAACGAGCCATCACCGAAAGATCGGTTAATCGGCAGTCTTGCCACTATAGCAGTGGCGGTAGCAAATGGAGCGGATATAGTACGAGTACA
>DUJX01000158.1 GCA_013329575.1 Halobacteria archaeon
TCATCTGCCTTTTATCGGATTAGATATAGCAAATCTTAGAGATGAGATCAGAATTGCATCTTTAAATATTATAAAAGATACCATAGACGCATCGGTCAGATACAACCCTTTGATATACATAGTTCATCCGGGAATGGTCGCAGCAAAACATTTAAAAAGAGAGAATAGGGACGCTTTTAAAAAATCCGTCAAATTTTTGAGCGAGTTGTCTTCGGAATACTCGATAGATATTGCCTTAGAGAATATGCCTCTAAAATTTCTTTTTTTGACAGAACCCGATGAATTAAATATGATCGGTGGATTGAAATTCTGTCTGGACATCGGGCATGCCAATATTACAAAAAACATAGATGAATTTTTATATATGGATATAGATCATACCCATATCCATGACAACAACGGCATATCCGACGACCATCTCGGGTTAGGATCGGGTAATATAGATATCAAATCGGTATTAGAAAGATTAAAGGATAAACAGAAAATGCCCAACCTTGTCGTCGAGTTGAATAAAAAAGAAGATATAGAATCGAGTATCAAATTATTGAACGGTTTTATATAAGTTTTTAAGAAATAACAAGTTAAGAATATTAAGAAGAGATAGGTAAAACGAGACAAAGAAGACAGATCGGTAATAAGTGCGGTATAATCCGAAAGTGATCTGAAAATATTGCCTCGGTGGCTCAGCAGGTAGAGNNTAGCTCAGTGGTAGAGCAGCTGATTCGTAATCAGCAGGTCGGGGGTTCAAATCCCCTCCGAGGCTTCGCTTTTTTAAATTTTTTAAATTTTTTGCCCGATGTTTAATACCTCTGATGCCGCCTTTTTTACTTTATCTTTGTATTCGTTCAATGTATAAACACCAAATTTCCAATCACTCGTTTCTGCCTTGTCTAAGACATTAATCAGAGATGAAACGTCTTCTAACGGTTTTATCTCATCGTTTATCATAAACGGAATATCAAACCTATTTTTTTGGTATTCTGGTATGTCTAAGATCACGTATCTCTCATCTATTCGGGCATTTTGAGCAATTTCTGCCTCATATCTTTCGTGGTTTGTCTTATAATCACTTATCATCTTCTCGTCTAATATCGATATATTCTGATATATTGCCCGTTTAAACAAATTTCTCGTCTCTATTCTATCTATTATCTCTTTTGGGTAACCATTATAATTTTTTAATAACATATGAACCTCATAATCGTCCATATCTCTTAATACAAAAGGATCGACTTTTTTATCCTCTAAAAGATCAATCAACGCCTTTTTTAGCATAGACTCTGCTATCCGCGATACATGATGGTAATATACCGCCCGAGACATCAGAAAACGAGAGACACATAAAGATTCGACCGCTTGAAGCCCACCATCCTCGATGACGAGCGTATTATCGATGAAAGAAATCTCCTGAACCAACCTATAAAGATCGATAATCCCGTACGTAACACCCGTATAATACGAATCTCGTACCAGGTAATCCATCTTGTCTATATCGATGGATCCGTTTAGTATCTTGCCTAGCGGTTTCTTTCCACCGATAATATCCAAAATTTCGCTTTTTTTTAGATCAATATCGTCTAAAATTGATGAGATCGTATCGCTCTCTAAAATTCGCCCGATATCTTCGTGTGTCTTATCTGTATACTTCTTTATAACCTCCTCTGAATCGTGAGAGTATGGGCTATGCCCCACATCGTGTAAGAGCGCAGAAATTTTCAACAATTTCTGGTCATACACATCTAAATTTTTTGAAAATATGTCTGCGAGGTACATTACACCGAGCGAATGTTCAAATCGGGTATGTGTTGCGCCGGGATATGCAAGATAAGTCAGTCCTAACTGTTTAATTCTTCTAAGCCGCTGGATCTCTGGCGTGTCTATAAACCGAATACATGTATCGGATACATGGATATTTTTATGTATCGGGTCTCTGATTATTTTCATAATTTTTTTCCACGTTAGATTGCAGGTAAAAACTATACCAATAATAAGTTAAATAAAAGCTTTTTATTAATGTTATTACTAAAAAGAAAAAAAAGAAATAGGTCTTCTTATTTGGATTTTCAAATCATTTAAAGAGATGAATAAGTATACAAATTTTTTTGAAAGTACCGAAAAGGTGTCTTCTCCTGCATAGTGAATCTCTGCCACATCAGCTCTTTGCCAGTGCGTCGACCTCCTTTTTTCCGTTCTCAAGTTCTGTTTTCTGTTCTGCATCTAAACTGACCAGCAGAGCCTGAAACTCACCCACATGTGTCTTCTCCTCCTTTGCTATATCCAAAAGTACCTTCTTGGTTGTGGCGTTTTTTGTCATTGAAGCCATCTGTTCATAGAGATTTATGGCATCAAGCTCGGATGTTATCCCGTTTCTCACTATCTCCCTTTCGAGATCTGACTGCTGGACCTTTGAAACGTCGATAGGTGTTGTTGCCATCTGTGCATTGCCCTCTTGAATCTCTCCCAGTAGATACCCTGCAACACCTGTCATCATGAGACATGCGATCATAATTAATATCTTTGCTCTCATAATTAGTATAATCATGTTTTCAATATTTATAATTTTTTGTGATATTTTTTCGAGATAAAAATTTTAGATAAATATTTTAAAACCTTCTGTCTATTCAGATTTTGTGGTTGTGATGCAAAGTGAGAGGAGAAGATCAAAAGATCTCTTCAAACAGTTTGCTCAAAAAGCGAAGAGTTTTGAAGACCTAAATAAAAACTCGTGATTAATATGATCATATTATCCGGCGGGACAGGAACACCAAAGCTTATCTCCGGGCTAAAACAGATCGGAGAAGATTTTAATGTCATTGTAAACACGGGGGAAGATTGCTGGATATCAGGGAATTTGATATCACCCGATATCGATTCTGTACTATATACTTTGGCAGGAATAATTGATAAAGAAAGATGGTGGGGTATAAAAGACGATACGTTCGTCACGCATGAAGAACTTTGCGTAATGGCAAATAACACAAAAGATAAAGGCGAATGGATGCGGATAGGAGATCGGGATAGAGCAACACATATTTTTAGATCTGATTTAATAAGAGANNAGAAGGAGAGATGCATTTTCAGAAGTTTTGGGTCTATAGAAAAGGAGAACCAATAGTGAAAGATATCTATTTTCGTAATATAGATAAGGCAACGATACCGAGAGAGGCAGATCTTCTTTTAAAGGATGATAATACGGTGGTGATAGGACCGAGTAATCCTATCTCGAGTATATTACCGATACTTTTGGTGGGTGATATTAGAGCGAGGCTTAAAGATAAGTATGTCATAGCAATATCCCCTATCATTGGAAAAAAACCAATAAGCGGTCCAGCAGCCTCTTTTATGCGTGCAAAAGGATTGGATGTCTCATCAAACGGGGTAGCCGAGTTTTATAAAGATATTATAGACGTTTTTGTGGTAGATAATCGAGATAAAATTATAGATAAGAAAAGATTGGATGATATTGAGCTATATGTCACGGATACGCTCATGAATAACGATGAACGTTCTAGAGAACTCGCCCGATTTGTCAAGAATCTTGTTTAGTTTTAGACCTTATCATGTCCAGTTCTCTTAATAATAAAGATCTCGCATCGTTTAAAGAAAATTCTTTTACTATTTTTCCGTCTTTTATAATCGGTCTCAATAAAGGTTCACCATCAACCTTTTTATCTTTATTGCCGTCTTTATTACCTAAATCCAAGACAATCTTATCTTCCAACGTATTCCAGTCTCTATATACCTGTTTTTTACCGCCGTATTTACCTCTTTTAGCAGCAGGCCTCCCCTCGACCTCGACGATATCTAGTGCAAAATCAAGAGGTTTAGCACCTGCAATGGCAGACCCAACACCGAACATTTCTACCAGATCCTTCAACTCTAATATATCATCCTCGTCTATCCCACCGGTTGCAAATATCCCCACATTTTTAAATCCACGGATATCCAGTTCCCACCGAACCTCTTTTATTATCTCTTTGAAATTACCCCGTCTAGACGCAGGAGTATCCAATCTGACCAATTTTAATCGATCCTTCAATGTTTCAGCGGCCATTATAGCCTCGGTTTTTTCATCGTAGTACGTATCTATAAGACAGATCCTCGGGACATCGGGAGATATAACCTCATCAAAAGCTCTCCATGCCTCTCTCTGATCTCCCATGATTATAATCAAAGAATGAGGGATAGTACCGGCCGCCTCTTTTCCTATGATCTTACCACCCATTACGTTGCTTATTCCGTCAGCACCGCCTATTATTGCACTTCTTTCAACTACTGCAGCGAGAGCTGGATGCTGTCTTCTCGTTCCAAAAGAGATTACTTTTCTATCGCCTGCAGCATACTTTACTCTAGCCGCTTTAGTAGCAATCCCGCTCTCGTGGCAGAGAAATCCGAGCAAAGATGTCTCATATCTTGCAAAATCTAGATATCGTCCCTCAATCCGCAAGACCGGTTCTCTAACATAAAAGATAGATCCTTCGTCCATTGCATATACATCGATAGGCAGACCTTCTAAAAGGTTGGCAGCATCTTCTAATCCGGCTAAAACGGCCCAATTTTTCATAGAGCTTATAGTGACCTCTGCTACAACCGTTGGATTTTTTTCTTTGGCTTTTAAAATCTCTTCCGTCCTTAAAAAATAGATATCCGTTGCCAATCCTTTTTTAATATCTTCATCTCGTACAATTAAAAAATTTTTTTTAATCATATCAATCATCTAATCATCAATTTTTTATATTTGTAATACAACGGTAAGATTACATAAAATAAATATTTTTTTAATGTTTTCCCCATCTAATCAGCCCGTATTTATAGATTAACATAAATTAATTATAAATTTTTTATAGTAGATGAATAAGACAAGATATGGAGGTAGTACAAATGGATGTAATGACCGCAATCGAGAGTAGGAAGACAACACGAGCGTTTTTGAATAAACCTGTACCTAAAAAAGATATATTAGAAATATTAAATGCTGCCAGATTGGCACCATCCGGTTCTAATCTTCAGCCGTGGGAATTTTGGGCAGTAACTGGAACAGAAAAAGATGAACTTGTTAAAAAATTGTTGGACGAGCAGAATAAAGTAGGTATAACCTATTCACCGGGCAGAGGAAGACCCCTCAACAAAAGATATATAGAAAGGTCTAATAGTTTTGCGATGAAGATACTGCCTTATATTGAGAGAGCAGGAATCAATGATCCAAACTGGATAATACAAGGAAGTTTATCTTTTTATGGAGCACCCGTAGTAATATTGATCCTTTTTGATGAAGAATCCTACTCTAACGAGATAAATCTGGGTTTAGCATTGCAGAATATTCTTTTAAGTGCACATAATAAAGGATTGGGTACCTGCCCATTAGGGCTACCTTTGGCTTTTGGAGAGATGATACGAGATCATTTAAAGATACCAAAAAACTTAAAGATATCAAATATTGTTGCCATAGGATACGCAGATACAAATAATCCTATAAATGAGTTTAAATCAGAACGTGTCTCACTGGACGAGATTACAAAATTAATAGGATTTGATAAAGATAAGTAAGTAACGAAGATTAATATTTTTTTAATTTTTACTAGTTGTCGGTTGCCGTATCCTTCAGATATAGTGTCTTGAAACATCATCGTAGCAGATTCACCACCTCACCTACGACTATTACTGCAGGAGGGGTTACATTCTCGTCTTTTGCGATCTTAGCGATGTTTGAAACCTCTCCGTAGATGGCTCGTTCATCATCGGTTAATCCCTTCTCGATTATGGCTACAGGTGTATCAGGATCTAAACCATACTTTAAGAGGTTATTCATATTACGTTCCAGATTTTCTACACCCATCAATATAACAATAGTACCACCGAGCTCGGCCAATGCCTTCCAGTTTATTCGGCTATCATCCGTTTTTTCATGGCCTGTTATAACGGTAAAAGTAGAGGTTATCCTTCTATCAGTGACAGGAATACCAACAGACGCAGGAACTGCGATAGCAGACGTTATGCCCGGAACTACCTCGAAGTCTATGCCAGATTTTTTTAAATATAACGCCTCCTCACTTCCACGGCCAAAAAGAAAAGGGTCTCCGCCTTTAAGTCTTACTACTTCTTTTCCGTCACGTGCAATCTTCACGGTCAGCTTGTTTATCTCTTCCTGTGATAAATTACTACTCTTTTTGCCGACATCTATAAATTTTTCCGGTGGAATAAGATTTTTAATCTTATCTCCGATTAGATCATCCGCCAATACCACATCTGCACTTTTTATTAAGTTTAATGCACGGATAGTAAGGAGATCCGGATCTCCGGGTCCAGCTCCCACTAGATATACTTTTTTACTCATAATGAGCCCTTCATATCTATCTTTTCTTTAAAATCCATTGTAAAATCTTTTAATTTGTCAAAAAAATCATCTGTATTGACGTTTAAATTGATACTCTGATATATGTGATCAGAATAATCGTCAGGTATAAAATTTACCTCTATATTTGCAATATCTCCGTTTAAACACGACAAAATACCGATAGGGACAGAACATCCTACGCCCAGTATCTTCATCATGATTCGCTCAATCTGCGACTCTTTCTCAGTCTTTTCATCGTTTATACGTCTTAAAATTCTTTCATCTGCAGAATTTTTACGAGCCATCGCCACGATAGTTCCTTGATTGGCCGGAGGAAGGAAGATATCATCTTTCAACTGCTGGTACTTTTTTGTAATTTTAAATCTGTTTAATCCTGCCTCTGCAAGTATAATAGCATCGTAATCGCCCTTTTCAAGTCTCTTTAATCGGGTATCTATGTTTCCTCTAAGCGGCTTGACGGTTAGGTCATCCCGTTTTGCAAGGACTTGTGCCCTCCGTCTGATACTGGAAGTACCAACAAAAGCGCCTGTCGGTAGATCCTCAAATTTTATATCATCCTTGGATACGAGAACATCCAAAGGCGAATCTCTCGGAAGAAAAGCAGAAAATGATAGATCATCCGGTATGTAGGTTGGGACATCCTTTAAACTGTGAACTGCAATATCGATACTGCCATTAATCAATCGTTGATTTATCTCGCTTACGAATGTGCCTACCCGTCCTCGGAATATCAAAGAATGGATATCCTTATTGACATCCCCCTCGGTCACTATCTTTTTTATGACTGCTTCATATCCTTCCCGTGCCAACATCTCCTTGACCATCCCTGCTTGGATCATCGCCAACCTGCTTCCTCTCGATCCTATCACTAAAGGCACTTTTTATAAACCTCCACCGTCTTTTCTAAATCTTCTTTTGAATGAGCAGCAGAGATAAAGTTTGTCTCGAACTGGGAAGGAGGAAGATAGATACCTTCGTTCAGCATCCGTCTAAAAAATTTCATATACTCGTCTTTATCGCACTGCATCGCATCATTGTAATTATTCACCCTTTTATTAGTAAAGAACATCTGAAACATGGAAGCAACCCCGGAAAAGAAGTAATTCTTATCTTCTGCTATCTCAGATAATGATCTATTCATAACATCGCTTTTTTTATTGATATCGTCTAATACTTCTTCTAATATTTTTATCGTCTCGATGCCTGCCGTAAGGGATATTGGATTCCCGCTGAACGTTCCTGCCTGATAGACAGGTCCTAACGGTGATATATTCTCCATAATATCTCTTCTCCCGCCAAATATACCTATTGGAAATCCACCACCGACTATCTTACCGAGCGTGGTCAAATCCGGCGTTACGTCATAATACTCCTGTGCACCACCTAAAGATAGCCTGAACCCTGTAATTATCTCGTCAAATATAAGTAAGACTTCGTTTTCTGATGTTAACGCTCTAACTTCTCTCAAATAATCTTTTTCAGGTAGAACGACCCCTACGTTACCCATGACAGGCTCTAAAATGACAGCAGCAATCTCATCTTTACTTTTATCCAATACGTAAGACAGGCTATCCAGATCATTAAAAGAGACCTGAATCGTATTTTTTACAGACTCTTTAGGAATACCAGCGCTGTTAGGTACGCCAAAAGTTGCTCCACCGCTTCCTGCTTTTACAAGAACGGTGTCATGAGCACCATGAAAACTTCCTTCCATCTTTACAATCTTATCTTTTGAAGTAAACCCACGCGCAACTCGTATAGCAGACATCGTGGCCTCTGTACCGGTATTTACGTATCTTAACATCTCTATACTCTTAACATGCTTCATTATCAATCTCGCGAGGGTTATCTCTTCTTCTATCGGGGTACCATAAAGCCAGCCTCGCTTCAATCTCTCGATGACAGCACGCATTATCGTAGGGTTTTTATGCCCTAATATAAGGGGACCAAAACCGAGACAGTAGTCTATATATGACTTGCCCTCTATATCTATCAATTTAGAGCCATCTGCATCTTTCATATATATCGGATTGGGTTCAAACGCCCTGACCGGGCTGCTAACCCCCGCAGGCAATAATTCTTCTGCAATCTTATATAATTCTGAGCTCTTCATCTGGTTTTAAGAGTTATGATTAACGGTTTATAAACATTATTAATACATGAAAAACCGAGATTTGTGATGATGAAGCATTTGTTATCAAACTCACGTATTCATTAAAAATCGAAAGTTTTTAAAAAATTACTCCTGATCAGCAAAACCCGAATCAATGAATATCTCTTTTGCCTTTATTCTTCCTAATATTGTTGCATTTTTATTTATCATTACTTTACCGGATGCTTTAAGGTCGCCTCTTACTTCGGAATCTTCCTCGATGATTATATCTTTATGAGATACAATATCTCCGTCAATAACCGATCCCTTTTTAACAACGACACTATCTGCATCGATATTGCAACGGATGATACATCTCTCTCCGATCTCTAACGGAGTATCGACTATCAGGCTTTTATCTCCTATGTAAGTAGATTCAGGACATAAAAATATGTCCAGTTTTAATCTATCGTCTATTATAACGGATGATTCTTCGCTAATATCTTTAGAATCTTCTTTATCGGTAGAGTACAAAGAATTTAATTCGTTGATATCATCCGTATCTTTATCCAAATTGCTGCTCAGAATAAGATCGATATTATCGTTCTTCCTACCGATTCTTAATAGCACGGATAGGTATAGAAATATAAAGAGTATAAAAGGTATAGGATCTCTTATGATTATCCATCCTTTAGACTCGAAACCTCCATCGATTCGCACATCGTCCCCGATATTCAGGTTTCCGTCTAAGAAGAGCTTACCGGTTATCTTTGTCCTGTCTGCCAGATATACGTCTCCACCTATAGATACATTTCCGGACAAAATTGAGAAATAACCCACTCTTAGATCGTTGTATGCGCTTACTTCGCCTCTTATATCGACCATATCCCCTATGAAGATGTTTTCTCCGGTTAAACCATGATCGATCCTCGTATAACTACCGATAATCATATCCCTGTCGCATATAATAAGATCATCGTTTATACTTGTATCATCGGGAATGATCATCTTTTTAATCATATTTACAACCTTTTTTAATATAATGATAATATGTCTTTGTTAATTACTCATGTATACTATTATTTATTGTTATTTATCGTTTGGTATATTTGAATAATGCTTTATTTAAATAACGTAAAACAAAACCCAAAGATAAGCGTTCTCTCTCATTTTTTGTCATAAATAAAAATAAACAATACGGACGAATGAAAACTCTTAATAATAGATACTTTATCTATTGTTTTTAGGGTAGATCTATGAAAAATTTAGTCTTTATAGATGGAGAATATTATGAAGATGATAATGCAAAAATATCGGTGTTAGATCACGGATTTCTCTATGGTGATGGAGTATTTGAAGGAATAAGAGCATACAACGGCAAAGTGTTCAGATTGCAAGAACATATCGACCGACTATATAATTCTGCCAGAGCGATACTTCTCGATATCCCGTTGAAGAAAGATGAGATGATCGGACATATACTCGATTGTCTGAGAAAGAACAACCTGAATGACGCTTATATAAGAGTAGTCGTAACGAGAGGCAAAGGAGATCTCGGAATGGATCCGAGCAGCTGTAAACGGGCAAGCGTTGTGATCATAGCAAAAGAGTGGGGCGCATTATATGGTGATTTATACGAAAAAGGCTTAAACGCTGTCACCGTCTCGATCAGACGAAACTCTTACGAATCGATGCCTCCTGGGATCAAATCTTTGAATTATCTGAATAATATCCTCGCAAAGATCGAGGCGAAGATCAAAGGAGGGGATGAGGCAATCATCTTGGACATCAATGGGAATATCGCAGAAGGATCGGGAGATAATATCTTTATAGTAAAAAATGATGTCATATACACACCGAAAACGACTACCAATTTGAAAGGTATCACAAGGGAGACGGTTATCCAGATTGCAGATGAGAAGTTTGGCTATACAGTAAAAGAGGAGTTTTTTAGTTTATTTGAGTTATATACTGCAGATGAAGTCTTTATAACAGGTACTGCCGCTGAAATAGCACCTATCGTAATAGTCGATGGAAGGACAATAGGAGATGGGCATCCAGGAAGAGTTACAAAACAACTGATAGATGAGTTTAAGAACGCAATAATCGATGGAACACCCATATTTGACAAATAAAAAGAATAAGTCCGATTACCTGCTATTTTAACTATAATTGAGAATAATTATAAATAAGATTAAAAAAGATGAGACAGGTATGAACTACATCATAAAAGATATAAATTTAGCCAACGAGGGCAGAAAAAGGATAGAATGGGCTAAAAACAATATGCCTGTGCTTTCTTTGATACGAGAAGAGTTTGAAAGAGAGAAACCATTAAAAGGTATCAAAATTGCTGCTTGTCTCCATGTTACCGTAGAAACGGCTAATCTTATGTTGACATTAAAATCGGGTGGTGCAGAGATAAGACTGGCTGGGTCAAACCCGTTGAGTACACAGGACGATGTCGCTGCGGCGTTGGTTGAGGAAGGCATAGAAGTATTCGCAATCCGTGGAGAGGATCAAGAGACATATTACAAATGTATATCAAACATTTTAGATATAAGACCAAATATAGTCTTGGATGATGGGGCGGATACGATAGCGGTTATACACTCGAGACGTAAAGAGCTCATTCCAGAGATATATGGCGGATGCGAGGAGACGACAACGGGCGTAATACGGTTAAAATCGCTCGAAAAAGATGGAATATTGAATTTCCCTATCATTGCGGTAAACGATGCAAAGACCAAGAATATGTTTGACAATAGGTACGGCACTGGTCAATCATCCCTTCATGGCGTAATGAACGCTACTAACTTTCTTTTTGCAGGAAAAAACGTGGTTGTCGTCGGATACGGCTGGTGCGGTAGAGGTGTTGCATCAAGAGCGCGCGGGCTTGGGTCGAGCGTGATCGTGGTAGAAGTAGATCCAATAAAAGCATTGGAGGCTGTGATGGACGGATTTAGAGTCATGCCTATGATGGATGCGGCAAGAATAGGCGATCTTTTCATAACGGCTACAGGTGATATCTCTGTAATACGGGGCGAGCATTTTGATGTCATGAAAGACGGGGCTATTCTCTCGAACACAGGGCATTTTAACGTAGAAATAAACATAGAAGATCTGGAAAATATGGCAACAGAGATAAAAGATGCAAAAGAGAACGTTAAAGAGTACCTGATGAAAGACGGGCGAAGGCTATACCTGCTTGCAGAGGGCAGGCTTGTCAACCTATCATGTGCGTACGGTCATCCTTCTGAGGTTATGGATATGAGTTTTGCAGATCAGGCTCTTTGTGTCAGGTATATCGCTGAAAATAGAGAAAGACTGGTGAACAAAGTATATTCTGCGCCTAGCGAGATAGATGAACGGGTTGCACGATTAAAACTCGATGCGATGAATATAAAGATCGAAAAACTGACGGATGAACAGAAAAATTATCTGATGTCATGGACCATCGGAACATAGAACATAAAGATGTAAAAAAGTAAAAATATTTATATAGGGAGATAATACCTTATCTCCAGGTCGTATAAAAATGAGTTGGCAAGGTAGATCTAAGAGAAAGTATACTGGTGGGAAGTATAAACCGAGCAGGAAGAGAAGAGTCTATGAAAGAGGTAGGGATTTTTTACCGTTGACCGTGGGAGAGGTTAAGAGAAAAAAGAACAATGTTCGTGGTGGCGGAGAAAAGTTGATCCTTCTCTCTATTGATAAGATAAATGTGACAGATACAAAGACTGGTATTACAAAAAGTGCAAAGATAAAGACTGTGGTAGAAAATTCAGCAAATCCACACTTTGTCCGAAGGAACATCATGACGAAGGGAGCGATAGTTGAGACGGATCTGGGTAAAGTTAAAGTGACAAGCCGTCCAGGTCAAGATGGTGTTTTGAACGGTGTCTTAATTGGATAAAAATAGTAAGAGCAGTACAAAAGCCTTGTGTAATTTTTTGTAATTTATATTATCGGCTATTTATCTCTTCATTAAACCTCTTCATTAAACAGGTTTTGTTGACCGATCGCTTTTATTTTTGTTTTATTTGTTTTAGTTTTATATTTTTTGTTTTTATATTTTATATAATCTTTTGATTACCAATATTGTATCATAATTTTAATTTATACGATTGTAGTATGTACAGGTATGGATTTAAAAATAGTAAAAATAGAACCGATCGATGGAGTAAACATAATATTAGGCCAGTCGCATTTTATAAAGACAGTAGAAGATTTACATGAGACGATAGTAGGTACTGTTCCGGGTGTAAAGTTTGGGATAGGGTTTTGTGAGGCTTCTGCTAAAAGATTGGTTCGCCATTCTGGTAACGATACGAATTTAGAGAAACTCGCAGCAGAAAAAGCGTTTGAGATAGGTGCAGGGCATTCTTTTATTATATACTTGAAAAATGCATACCCGATAAACATTATGAGGGCGATAAAAGATGTGTCAGAGGTGTGTAGTATATACTGCGCTACGGCAAACCCGGTAGAAGTAATACTCGTCGAGACAGATCTGGGACGAGGTATATTAGGCGTAATAGATGGGTACACGCCAAAAGGTATCGAGGGGATAGATGAGATAAATGAGAGAAAAAAATTTTTGAGAGATATCGGTTATAAACTTTAAATAAAGCATTTTTTGTTGTATATTATTCTCAAAATTTTGAAAAGTAGAAAAACTAATAAAGAATGTCTCCTAAAATATATGTTAATGAATGATGAGAAGGAGGAGTGATCTTTATGGCAGTAGATCCTGTATGCAAGATGAAGGTTGATGATAAAAAAGCCAAGTATATAAGTGAATATAAGGGAAAGAAATATTTTTTCTGTGCGCCCGGATGTAAAAAATTGTTCGATGAATCGCCTGAAAAATATATTAAATAATGTATTTCTGTATCGTTATACATACGTTAGAATCTTTTCAGCAATAAACAGATGGACAAGAATAAACAAAGGTTGATATATAACACCTTATATTTTTTGATCACATAACCATGGATACAAAAAATCAAATATCCAAGATCCCAGGTAGAG
Source organism: Halobacteria archaeon (assembly GCA_013329575.1). Taxonomy (GTDB): domain Archaea; phylum Halobacteriota; class Methanoliparia; order Methanoliparales; family Methanoliparaceae; genus Methanoliparum; species Methanoliparum sp8915u. Next base: position 13,482 of record DUJX01000158.1, read on the forward strand.
TTATATCTCGCGGCAGTTGTGAAGGGCAGGCATTAGTGTCGGGTAAAGATATATCCTTCCTCGGTGGTATAGACCCGATTACCGGAGTAGTTATAGACGAGTTCTCCGATATCAAAGGCAAGTGCATAAAGGATAAGGTCTTGATATTCCCTAAAGGCAAAGGCAGTACGGTCGGGTCGTATATAATATTGCAGTTGAAGAAGAACGGGGTTGCACCGATCGGTATTATAAATGACAACGCAGAGGTAATAGTAGCAATAGGGGCAATAATCTCGGAGATCCCTATGTTAGAGATAGACGATATAAATGTTATCAAGACAGACAATTATATAAGACTCGACGCTACCGGTAAGACCGGATACGTAGAGATTATAAATTAACAGATGTATTAACAGATGTAAACCTCGAACAAAGTATCAGAAGAGGATTTAAAGATAAGGAAGGTTTGAATAAATAATGGATACCACTTCAAAGATAATTCTGGTTTTATTCTTGGTATTTATACTCCGGTGGATCGTCATATATCTGCTGGATCGTAAAGGAATCTTAGAAAGGCATAATATATCTACCATCGGTCCGATATTGATGTTTAAGACGTATAAAGGCCAACATTTTTTAGAGAAAATAGCACGGCCAAAAAGATTCTGGCGGGGTTTTGCATCAGTAGGGATTCCATTAGTTTTTGCGGCGATGGTATTCATGTTTGTCCTCTTCTTGAGAGTTGCCATGATAACATTCACCCAACCACCGCCACCGCCGAATCCACTAACGTCACCGAGAAACATATTTTTAATTCCCGGGTTGAACACTTATATCCCGCTGGTAGAGGGAATAATAGGATTGGCCGTCACGCTCTTGATCCATGAATTCGCTCATGCGATACTTGCAAAAGTAGAAGGTGTAAAAGTAAAATCTCTCGCGTTGCTTACCATTATAGTCCCGATAGGTGCTGCTACAGAGATAGACGAGGATGAACTGTTCGGTAAACCTAACGATGAGAAAGATGAGAACGATATAAAAGATATAGAGATCAACAAAGATAACAAAGATGATGAGGCAAGACCAAAAAAGATTGCTAAAAGTGGGGAACGGGTCCGTATCTTGTCGGCAGGTGTGATAAGCAATTTTTTTATAGCATTTATCGCATTTTTACTGTTTTTTGGACCTGTGTTAGGATCAATCGCTCCGATAGAAGAAGGTGTTGCAGTATCATATACAATGGAAGGATTTCCTGCTGCTAACGCAGGTATCGGCAATGGAGAGATAATAAAAAGTATGAATGATCAAGAGATAGCAACGATAAGCGATTTTTTTAATTATATGGAAGGTACTGCACCCGGCGATAGGGTTTTAATCGTTACAAATGATGGAGAATATGATATCATACTTGCAAAAAATCCAGAAAACCCTAATAAAGGTTATCTCGGCCTCTCGGTATACGATATTGGCGGGAGTCTGAACTCTATAAAAAACCTGCCGAGAACACTCGGAACGTTGGGAGGATGGTTAGTCTTGTACGGGTTACCTTTGATGTATATGGGATTTCTGAACAATCTTGCCACGTTTTATGTCCCTGTCGGATTTGCGTCTTTATTTGGTAACGGTTTCTTCTGGATAGCACGGATACTTCTATGGGTGGGATGGATCAACCTTGTTGCAGGGCTGTTTAACTCTCTGCCAGCCACACCGCTTGACGGAGGATACATTTTAAGAGAGACTCTATTGAAAGCCTTTAACAAGGTAACGAAGGATAAAGAACGGGCAGAAAGAATGTCGCATACTGTGGTCAACTTTATGGGAATCTTAGTCGCTATATCCATACTCTCTGCAATATTATGGCAATCTTGGGGTTATATTTAATCCTCGTAATAATTCAACTAATCGATTACCGATCGACCACGACGGCAGACTCATAATAAAAAATTATTAATACGACGATTATAATGAGATTAGTATGGTAATGCGAATACGAAAAAGCAGAATAAAAAGACCATTAATACTCTTGCTGGTATCAATCCTGACGCTTTCAATCCTCATCCCGACGATAGGTATTATCGGAGACGCAAAAGATGCTCCTGAATACGATCATATTATCGTTCTTTCCTCCTATAACGACTATTCTGCCACGACAAGCATTAAATGTAGGTTAGGTGATCGGATATCCATAGATATGAGACGGCTGGATGATCCTATAGGAAAACTGTATATACAGATAATCGACCCATTTGATAGAGTATGGAAATCATACGAGATAAAAAGCGAATGTGATCGGTGCAATCAAACATCACTGATTTTAGATATGCCAACAGACGGGATTTATAAGATACAAGTTTCTATACCGTTCTTGGGAGAGGATGCAACGGTGGCATATACCATAACTCACAGGCATGATCTAGGCCGGTTTAGGCCTTCTGCTGAAAACGACATAAAACTGCCAGGAAGTTTTGATTTAAAATAAATCAAAATGACTATTATTAAAGATAAAGAGATAAATTTTTAATTTTTATTTTTTCTTATTTTTAGTCTTTTATAAATAAGTCTATTTTATAAATAAATCTAATAGAGATCTAATAAATACAAAACAATATCTATCTTATATCTATTCGGCAATATCTTTCCGGATTAAACTTTATAGACCGATTAATACATTAAAATCGGTAAAATCTTTTTAATTTGATACCAAAATACTAAAAATATTCTAAAAAATCAGAAAAATTTAAAAAGATATAAATAACGTAATACCAACCTAAACAGATTAACAAACATTTTTAAAAAAGATTCGGGTAAGGTATACAAATGAAAAAGATTGATCAGATGAAATTAAAGAAGAATATGAGCATAGGAGAGTTTGTAAGTTGTTTTGAGAACACTGCGTTCAATTCTAGACGATTGGCAAGTGCTGTGGATATATACGAAGAGATGATCAACCAGAACGCAGAAAAATTTTTTGGTCTGGCCGGAGCAATGATTCCTGCCGGGATGCGACAGATTATAATCGATATGATAGAAAGAGAATGGATAGACGTTCTTGTAACTACAGGAGCAAATCTGACGCATGATCTTATAGAAGCATTCGGTTATCATCATTATATAGATATACCAGATTCTCTCGGTCTATCAAACTTTGAATTTGATCCGACCAAAGGCGGTAACGAGATGGAAAATAAACCAATATCCGATTCAGATCTGCGAGATAAAGGAATAAGTAGGATATATGACGTGTTTATCACTAACGACGCATTTATAAACTTAGAAAAAAATTTATGGGAGATTTTTGACGATATTGGAGAAAGAGGGAGTATTTCAATAAGCAACCTTATCAAAGAGGTTGGTGCCCGCGTAAACGATAAAAATTCTATAATAGGCAAGGCTTATGAGAAGAATGTTCCTATATTCTGCCCTGCATTGGCCGACTCGATCTTTGGGTTACAGGCATGGATGTATGGTCAAACACACAATCTTAAAGTGGGCGCATTCAACGATCTGAACGATTTAACCGATATATGTTTTGAATCGGATAAAAACGGAGTCTTGATAGTCGGTGGAGGTGTGCCTAAAAATTTTATATTCCAAACTATGCTGTTAAAGCCGGATAGCGGGTTCGATTATGCTATACAGATAACAATGGATAGACCAGAGACGGGCGGGTTGTCTGGTGCAACACTCGAAGAGGCAGTCTCTTGGGGCAAGATTAAA
>DUJX01000055.1 GCA_013329575.1 Halobacteria archaeon
GCGTAGATATAATAGAGGCAGGATTTCCCTCGTCTACAGAGGAGGAAAAAAACACTGTCAAAAAGATCTCATCGTTAGGTTTGAACAGCGAGATATGCGGGTTATCACGTGTCATAAAGAGTGATATAGATGCTTGTATTGACGCCGAAGTGGATATAATTCACCTATTCGTTTCTACATCCGACGTGCAGATAAAAAGCACTATAAAGAAAGAGAAAGATGAAATTTTGAGGATATCGCAGGATTCCGTCCAGTATGTAAAAGATCACGGAATAAAATGTTTGTTTAGTGCAATGGACGCAACGCGAACCGATAGAGACTATCTTATAGAGATATATAAAAGTGTAGAAGATGCAGGTGTTGATATAATAAACGTTCCAGACACGGTCGGTGTAAGTACGCCTTTTAAGATGTATGATCTTATCTCGAGGATTTCGAGCGAGATAAAAGTGCCTATAGACGTCCATTGTCATAACGATTTTGGATTGGCGGTAGGAAATACAATAGCCGCAGTATTGGCAGGTGCAAAAGAGGTACAGGTTACTATCAACGGATTAGGCGAACGTGCTGGTAACGCAAGTGCCGCAGAAGTGATTATGGCATTAGACGCTATATATGGTATCAAGACAAATATCAAGACGAAATACTTGTTTGAGACATCAAAGATGGTAGAATCGTTCACTGGTATTAAGCTGCCTCCTAATTATCCGATAGTTGGTAACAATGCTTTTTCTCATGAATCAGGCATACATGCTCAGGGTATAATCGAAGATAGCAGATCGTTTGAGCCGGGTATTATCTCGCCCGAGATGGTAGGACATAGACGAAGACTGGTCCTTGGAAAACATACCGGAAGGCACACGGTAAAGAAGATGCTGGAAGAGTATGGGCTGGATGTGGATGATAATTCTTTAAAAGAGATAACGAATATTATAAAGACTCTCGGCGAGAAAGGTAAAAAAATAAATGATACGGAGTTATTAGCCATAACAGAGTCTGTGATAGGATCTTTGCCTAAAGAGGAACAATATATAAAGATTGATGAGTTTTCAGTCATGACGGGAAACAAGATAACACCTACTGCCGTATTAAAAGCCGTTGTAAACAACGAGACAAAAATCGGTGCTAATTTTGGTGTCGGCCCGGTAGATGCGATACTCAAGGTTATACAAGAGATTATAGAATCCAATATAAGATTGAAAAACTTCAATATAAATGCGATAACAGGCGGTTCAGATGCTTTGGCAGAGGTTACCATAGAGATAGAGGACGAGAGAGGATTTAATGTCTCTGCAACGTCTGCAAGAGAAGATATCGTTATGGCATCCGTAAATGCGTATATATCTGCTGTTAATCATCTCATGTTAAAGAGAAAGGTCGATAAGAACTCCAATGTTTGATTAGTCTTGTAGAAGATTATAAAAATTTATAATCCATATACCAAATAATCCGGGCCTTAAAAAACTATTGCAAACTCGTTATATCCTAAAATACATACTAAAAATTATAACCAAACCTCGTTTTTTTTATTTTAATACCAGCATGCTATCATGCCCGGGTATTATAACATCGGCAATCTTTACTATCTTCTCCATGCTCTCTATAGCCTCTTTTGGATTATAAGAGATTCGCGGTGGTACCCATTTATAATAATTATTTCTTGTCGGTATGGCATCACCGGCTATGACAATAGTTATACCAAGCTCATTCTTAAAAACCACTGAGATATGACCCGGTACGTGACCCGGCGTCTCTAAAATAGATACATTTTTAATGTTTAAAAAATAGACGGATTTAATGCTGCTATCATCAATCTGTAAGGGATGGGCATATTTTTCTGCATTTACAAATAAATTATTACAGCCTCGATGGTCGCCGTGCAGATGCGTGTTTATAATGATATCGATATCTTCTGGCATATATCCGAGATCTTTCAGATTTTTGGTTATATTGTAGCAATCGTCTTTTACGGATGTATCAACGATTAAAGTACGATCGTCTTCTATTAAAACAGAACTTGATGATGCATGAATGATAAATCCATCCTTATTTTTAAGCAATCTTCCCTCATTCAAAATATGAAGGTATCTACCAAGTAACTCAACCTCTTTATTCAAAAATAGACCTCAGATGCGATTTGAATAAGAATCAAAACAGCACATACGAATTTTTAGCAAAGTTGTAAGATTAATCGGCAAATATCGAAAATAGCGGCATATTTTTGTAAAGATGCGCCGACCGGGGATCGAACCCGGGCTTAGGGCTTGGAAGGCCCTAGTCATGCCTCTAGACCATCGGCGCATCGATCATTGATCATCGTACCGATCGTTTTTAATTTTTCAAATAGATCTGCTACCAGTATCTGTCTTCTTGGCACGTACCTTTTTTATCGGTCTATGCCCGCCACACGCATCACATTTCAATGTCATCACCCGACCGACACGTATTAAACGTGTGTCCGGTCTGCCACATTCCAGACAGATAACATACTCGTTTGAATAATCTTTTATAAGCTCGTTTATCTGACTTG
>DUJX01000068.1 GCA_013329575.1 Halobacteria archaeon
GTTATAGAAACACCTGGACATTGCAACGGACATATATCCTTGGTTGAATTAGATAAAGGCTGGTGTTTTATCGGCGATCTGTTTGTGTCAGAGAGACCGAGAGTTATACGGCCTGAGGAGAACTTAAGAGAGATAATACGATCTATGAATAGATTGTTAGATCTAAGCACAAAAAAATTGATCTTGTTTGCTTCTAATGGTAAGATAGTCGATGACGGCCGTAACGCGCTCGAATCTTGCATACAGTACCTGAGAGAGATGGCAAAAAAAGCAAGAAATCTTAATGAGCAAGGTTTATCCGTTAATGAGATCGTACAGGAGTTATTTGGTGGAGAACAAACAATAGGCGCGTTTGGCACTTTTAAAGATATGACGCAAGGTCAATTTTCTACCGAAAACTTGGTTAAAGAACTTTTAAAATTAGAATAATTAGATAAAATATATATTAAAAGAGTATGACTATCAAAAGAATATCAAAATAGTCTTAAAAGGTGATAAATATGGATAAGATAAAATTAGCATTTATGTTTATGGTGCCAGGTTTAAATCCTGAAAAAGATATTGCGATGATCGATTCTAAGAACATACAATTTATATCAGTAGGTGTCAGCGATATAGACGATGCAGTAAAAACAGCAAAAAAATTAGCCGACGATGGTGTAAAAGCGATAGAACTTTGTTCTGCCTTCGGATATAAAGATGTATCACGAGTGGCAGATGCGGTAGGTGATAATGTCGTTGTAGGGGTAGTAAGATTTGATCTAAGTAATTCAGAGAAGTTTAAAAATCTGTTAAGATTATCCCCCTGATATCAGAGGTAAGAGTGTTATCTCATCGCCGTCTTCTATCCCGGTGGAGAGACCATTTAGGGAATCGATATTCCTCCCATTTTTTAATATTATAATATACTCTATAAGCCTGCCGTCTTTATCATATAACTTATCATTTAACTCAGGATGGATAGAGGTTATCCTATCTAAGACCATTCTTACATTTGGTCTGCCATCTTCTAATACGATAGAGTTTAATCCATCAAGAATATGACCATAAATTCCATAAGTTCTTATCTTTACAATCATTTTTCTTATTCTTTCTTTTTATATTTAAAGAGCGAGGGCATATGCAATGCATATGAACCGTCTTTTTTCTCTATGATTAGCTCGTCTCTTCGCATAAGGATATCTAAATCTAGCTGATACGATCCGTCATCGATTACTTTGATGCTTTCTATCTCTCTATCATCAATTATATTCTTAAAATTTTTTTTGTTTTTTTTATGGAATCTTTCGATCTCGTTGAGAGTGTCCAGATTATCTAACTGGATATCCGACTGGATATTATTATAGATCAGATCTTTTATCTCGTTCTTATCTCTCGTCTCAATATTCTTAGTAGCGATATAATAAAATTTTTTACCACCGCAAAACGAGCATCCTTTCAATATTTGTATATCCCCATCATCATAAACCCTTCCGCATCGTGCACATTTATGTGGCATTCAAAATCTCCTATCCTTGAACCATTATTGAATTACAAATGCACATAATATTTGATTTATGATCATTTAAAGATCTCCATTTATAACCTTTTAAAAACATGATAAGATTTCTGCCGAAGATTGGAGATTCTCGGTTAATCATCATAACCTATCATATCTCGGATATAAGAGCAGATATACGTCCTCTATCCTTCTCAATATTCTTAATCTGATTTGGTGAACCTATTATGGTTATCCTTTTTGGATTTTTAGGTTTACTAAACAGTTTGGAAAAGATAGATCTTTTATCAACAGAAGGATAACTTTCCATCTCTATTCCTACAAAATCAGAAGATATTTCCACCATTGTGGCTTCAATAAGCTTTGCTTCCTCGTCTGGAGATAAACCTTTCTCTAATACAATTATTTTGCCATCCTTAACCCCATCGAGAATCATCCTTATCTTTTCATAAGATGTCATATTCGTCAACATCTCTTCCGAGATTAGATCTATACGTACCATATCATCACCTAAAATGATCGTATATACTCTTATATAAGGTCTCGATATTCTCGCCTTTTAATGCCGAGATAGGTATAACCGTATGCTGAGGAAACGCTTCCATTATTTTTAAAGGTTTTGCAGTTGGTAGATCGATCTTATTTGCGACGATAAGTAACGGAAGCTTTCTCGCCTCCATATTTCCTATCACGGTTATATTAACCTGAGTATATGGACTCTCTGTCGCGTCCATAACCAGTAAAACGCCATCCAAATCATCCAGCCATCTTATTGCCTCAATAACCCCCTCTGCTGCCTCTTTAGCTCGTATTTTTGCCTCATCCTCTTCTAAATCATATTTTAAAAAATCGTGGTAATCCAATTTTGTAGCCAAGCCGGGAGTATCAACAATATCCAGTTTAAGAGATGATTTTCCCACATCTATGGATATATCTTTCTTTCTTAATACCCGTCGCGTCTCATGTGGTATCTCAGAAACACCGTTCAGTTCTTCACCAGTCCAATCTTTGATTATTTTATTTGCAAGAGTTGTCTTTCCTGCATTTGGTGGACCGTATATCCCAATCTTAACCTTTTTATCACCAAATATTTTACTTATAAAAGACCAAAATTTTTCTTTTATGGACGACCACGCGCTCATTTAAGATCTCCGACTTTTAATTTTTAGTAAACGATATGGTTACTAGAGAATATCTTACTATTTTATTTAATAAACATATCTTAGTTTTTATTTTTAATAATTAACTTTCGTAATATATAACTTTGTGCATAACGCGATGGTATTATATACTCTTAGCCAGATTTATCCAGACAATTTCTATTAGATTTTGTGATCGAAATACGATCAATCACAAGTAAGGATCATCTTTCCGTTAAAGTTGTTATTTATCTCTCTTCTTAAATCAGCAAGAGTAGCAACCCGTTCTGCAAACGCATTATGCCTGTGAATACTCTCCTCGTTTATCTGTTTTATGGTCACGATGGTCTCATCAGGAAGATAGTCAAACTTTTCTACTACCTTTTTAGCCATCTCTCTCACACAATCCTCTACAAACTTTGGATTCTTATGTGCTGTATAGACTAGATCCTGTTCATCGGCTCTTTTTAAAAATTCATAGATCGGAGAGCTTACAGACCCTTCTATTATCGCGATTATGTCGTCTAATGATAAATAATACTCTTCAGGAACCTCTATCGAGATTATCCCTCTGCCTCGCTGGTTATGTGTTGCCATTGGAACAGTGGTTACAAATTTTTCTATCTTCTCGTCTTCTACTCCTATCTTCTTTAACTCGTCTATTGCTAGATCCCGCATCATCTCTTGAGCACACGGGCATGCAGTCATACCTATTACTTCCGCGCCGATTGTCTTTTTTGTCTTTTTACCCCGTTCGAGTTGGGCACTAGCGAATATATTGACCACTTCTTGACACTGATGTTTCGTAATCTTGGTCTTCTTTTTAAGCACGTACTCGCTTCTCATCCTCACCTCGCTTTTGGTGGCATATTCATGCCTATCCAAGAGTCTTTTTGCAATCTCCCCGCATAAATCTTCTATGATATATGCCGGGGAAGTTATCGCATCTTCTAGTACCTCGTTCATCGCCTCAAAATTTCGGGAAAGGTTTGCCCCTTTTATGTTCGATGGTAGATCCACAAATATATCAAATGTAGAGATTAAGACGATAGGTCTTTTTCCTTTTCGAGCGATCTCTACCAATTTTTTAACATCTGTGACACCGACACGGTTTAAAGTTATTGCAACATCAGGTCTTGTAGACTGAACATCTGGAAGATTGATCAAATCAATTACACCTCTTTATCAAGTACTTTTTTAGGTTATCTTAATTGTTATTATAAGTTTGCATAAATTAAAAAAGTCCGAGGTTAAATTTATATTTCAATATATAAATAAAACAAGCAAATGTATGAATGTGGAAGAATAGATCTTAGAAATCCGTTGATTCTGGCATCTGGAATATTAGGAAGCACAGGATCGTCTCTTAACCGTATTGCTAATCTCGGAGCCGGGGCGGTGGTGACAAAATCGATAGGCGCCACACAAAGAGAGGGACATCCCGGGCCTGTATTAATAAAGACGGATACAGGGTTTTTAAATGCTGTCGGGTTACCAAACCCATCATACAAATATTTTGTGGAAGAATTGAACGATTTTAATAGAGATTGTCCTTTAATAATAAGTATATTCGGGGCAAACAGATCAGAATTAACAAAGATCGTAGAAAATCTGGAAGAATATGCTGATGCTTTTGAATTGAATCTGAGCTGTCCGCACGTGAAAGGTTACGGTATGGATATAGGAAAAGATCCCGTCTTTGTTGAAAATATTACCCGAGAGATCAAAAAGATTACTAAAAAGCCGTTATGGGTAAAATTGACTCCAAACGTGGATGATATAACAAAGATAGGGATCGCTGCCGAGAATGGTGGTGCAGATGCTGTTGTTGCTATAAATACAGTACGTGGAATGAGAATAGATACCGAATCAGGTTATCCGTTGCTTGGAAATGTTTATGGAGGGTTATCTGGAGGAGCAATCAAACCAATAGGATTAATGGCTGTATATTCTCTTTATAAACGATTAAAGATACCTATAATTGGCGTAGGCGGTATTGAAGGATACAAAGATGTGATAGAATACTTTATGGCAGGTGCGAGGGCGGTAGAGATAGGAAGCGGTATTTATAATAATACAAACATATTTAACGATATAAAATCAGATTTAGATACTTATTTGAATAAAAAAGGTATAAAATTGGAGGAATTAGTTGGATTGGTACATAAAAGAGGGGATACCAAAGAGTGTAACGATCAAAAGAGTAAAGAACGAGAACAAAAATGTTAAGACTTTATTCTTCGATGAAGCGGTATCACTCGGATCGCCGGGCCAGTATTTGATGGTCTGGATAAGAGGTATAGACGAGATACCGATATCGCTCTCATACAAAAACGCTATAACCGTTGAGAAGGTTGGTTTGGCAACAAACGCGTTGTTTAATCTTGATAAAGGCGATTCTTTAGGATTAAGGGGCCCTCTCGGCAATAAATTTAAGATTTTAGAAGGATCTACCGTTCTCTTAATAGGCGGTGGGATAGGATTGGCCCCTTTGTTATATCTGGCAGACGTATTAAAAGATAATGGCACAAATATCACTACCTTGATCGGATCAAGGAATAAAGAAAGCCTTTTTTTTGATGATGAACTTAAAAAAGTATCAAAAGTATTCTTATCTACAGACGATGGGTCTTTTGGAACGAAGGGTAGTGTCTTAGACTTATTAAAAAACTCAATAAAAGATCTTGATGTTTATGATATGGTATATGTATGTGGACCTGATAGGATGATACGGGCTCTCTTAGATCTTTTTGATAAGAAAAACATATTGGAAAAGACACAGTTTAGCGTATCACGGATTATAAAATGCGGGCTTGGTATATGTGGATCTTGTTCCATCGATCCAAAAGGGCTTAGAGTCTGTAGGGACGGACCTGTCTTTTATGGCACAGAGATCATAGATTCAGAGATTGGGATATATATGAGAGATCATGCTGGAGTACGGTGCAGACTTTAAAAACGAAAACCTACCGGTTTTTCATTATAAAGATCTGATTTGTGAGCCTTAAAGCAAAGCTTTGAGACAGTCCTATCTTAGTCCTATCTATATATTGATCAACGACTTGCGATGCGGGAGAATACAAATTAAGTCTTTATACCCATAAAAATAAATTATACCGAATATATTGATTTTTATTTTGAATGATGATGTTTAACACCGAAAAACAAAAATAAACATATTATAAAGATGGATAATAAATATTATAAAACGTGGTTGAATATGAATATAGAACGAGATGAGAACGGGGATTTTTATTACAGACTGCCTTTTTCTTTCGAAAACTTGAAACATCCTTATGCAGATTATCACGCTTGGCCTACGTTTGGTGCTATAGCTATAGATATGACCGACTCAGATTTATATAAAAAAAACTTGGCTGAACGATACAAAAAAGATATTACGTTCACATCTTTAATTGTAAGAGCAGCAGCGCTGGCACTGGAGGATAATCCAATACTGGCCGGTGTATGGGAAGGAAAAGATAAGATTAGATGCACAAATCCCGATGAGATAAGCATCGTCGGACCTGTAGAGGTGGGCGAGCTTGGTAGTTTATTTCTTATAGAGAATGCTAACAAAAAGACGGTTTTAGAGATTGCTGACGAGCTAAGAGAAGAAGTATCTGAGATTCGATCTAAAGGAAGAGTGGGTTATCCTTGGCCTAAAGATGATAAAGGAAGGTTCAGACCACTATTCGAGATAACAAATCCGGGTATGATGGGGGTTGAGTTTGGGTTCACCGTTCCGAGAACCATCGTTACAAGTCTCATGATCGTTTGCGCAATAAAAGAGAGACCTGTAGCAAGATCTGGCAGTGTAGTCATTAGAAAGATGATGAATTGTGTCCTCGCGATAGACCATTATGCTATGCTGGCAAAGATTCCTACAAATTTCATGAACGAGTTTAAGAATAATCTGGAGGACCCGTTCAATAGATTATAAAAATCAGCAGGTTTTCAATCCTTAAAAATGAGACAATTGTTTGGGACTAATGGAATAAGAGGCATCGTAAACGAGACGATCGATTGTCTGTTCGCCTTAAACATAGGCATGGCATACGGATCATTTAAAAAAGGAAAGATTGCTGTCGGTAGAGATTCACGGATATCTGGTCTGATGTTAAAAGATTCTTTTATTTCAGGATTACTCTCTGCTGGTTGCGAGGTTATAGACACAGATATTGTACCGACCCCAGCCATTCAATACTATATTAAAGATAATCCTTCTGTTAAAGGAGGCGGGGTGATCACTGCAAGCCATAATCCTCCGGAGTATAACGGTATTAAAGTTATTGCCGAAGACGGGACTGAAGCATCTATGGATGAGGAAAGAAAGATCGAAGAGGTATACTTTGAGAAAAAATTCAATAAAGCAAATTGGAGAGATACTGGGGCTTATTCAACCCTAAATATAATAGATCATTATGTAGAAGGAGTAAAAAATGTATTAGATCTGGATTCTATAAAATGCAAAGATTTAAAGATTGTTTTGGATGCTGCAAACGGTCCTGGATCACTCTCTTCGCCGATATTTCTTAAAGATTTAGGTATAAGATATGTTGGAATAAATACGAATATAGACGGCACTTTTCCAGGACGTAATCCGGAACCTACAGAAGAAAATTTGGAGATGATGCAAAAATTTATAAAAAACGGTCGGTTTGATCTCGGTGTTGCCCATGACGGTGATGCTGATAGAAGCGTATTCTTCGATGAGAAAGGTAGATTTATAGATGGTGATATAATTCTTTCGATCGTTGCAAAGTATATACTCGAAGAGAGGGGAGAAGGGACGGTCGTCACGACCGTTGCCACATCGTCTTCATTGAAAGATGTAGTAGAAGAATATGGCGGGCGAGTGATAGAGACGCCTGTCGGAAGCATCTACGTAGCAAGAACGATGATGGAGACAGGTGCGATATTTGGCGGAGAAGGAAACGGTGGACTGATCTTTGCAGAACATCAGTATTGTAGAGACGGGCTTGCTGCGTTAGGAAAGATCATAAAGATCATGGTCAACGAAAATAAAAGTCTGAGTGAACTTGTAGACGAGATTCCAAGATATCATATATTTAAGGACAAGATGGCTGTAAAGAGTATAGATGACAGGAAAGATATCATCGAGATGATCAAAAAGACCTATTCGAGCGATGAAAGAGCCCAGACCGAGAATGATGGTATAAAAATTTATTACGGAGAAAAAGATTGGATCTTGATAAGAGAGAGCGGAACAGAACCAATATTAAGGATATACGCCGAGGCTAAAAACGAAAAAAGAGCAAAAGACCTATTGGATTATGGAAAAAAACTGATTAAGAACGGGATTAAAAATAACTATGTTTAGTCTATGATATATCGTTTAAAAATCTATAAAAATCCTTTTTTGATTATTTATTTAGATTATACCGGTATATTGCAGTATTTTAAAAACGAGGAAACATCCACCAATCAACAACAAAGCATCTGCAATTATCTGCGAAATCCACGCAAAAATGTATAGTTTTGCCTTGACATCTTCGTCAGAAAGATTTCGGCCGAATAAACCTTTTTTATTGTTTTTCATTTACAAATCTTTTTTATAAGCGTTTAATTCTTCATAATTTCTATAAAAAAAGTAAAAAAAGAAATAAAAAGAGCAATAATAACCAATAATAACGGTATAATATCCTACCTTGCCTCTTTCTTCTCTTCTAATATCTTTTTTATCTTCTTCAGTCGAGGTACGTTCTCTCGTTCCATCTCTTCGAGCCGCATAGATATATATTTGACAGTGGCAGATAACCTCGGAATCATTATATATTCCAATGAATTAACCCGTCTTTTCGTCTTTTCCACCTCTTCACCGAGTGCGATGACCGTACCTTCTATCTCGGCAAGCATTATAAGCTTCTTGATAGCCCATTCGAATTTTTTTGCTGCATCATCCAATACAGAAGAAGTATCTAATAAGCCATACCCTCTCTCTATAATAGTCCTCTTCGTCTCAGGTATCTCTATATTAGGGACGCTAACTCCCATGATATTCCTTGAATAAAAATTAACCTCTACCGTCGATGGTATGATATCTGCTATCTGTCTTACATTGGCAATACCCAGCTCGGATTGGGCAACCAAGAGATTTTTATAAGCCGCCGCGAGTGTCTCCTCTGCCTCTTTTCTCAATGTCCGAACTTCTTTGACCACGTTCAAAAACTCTAAAATCAATGCATCCCGTTTCTCTTTCAAGAGTTTGTAACCTTTTTCAGCCAGTTTTTCTCTCCTTTTCAAGTTAAGGAGTTCCATTCTGGTCGGCTTCGTCCCTTCAATTATTTCAGGCATTTAAAAATCTCCGATTTTTAAGTTTACAAATGCTTCATTTGCAACCATTTAAAAAGCCTCCACTTTTTTGACATTTTGACACAGCTGACAAACGCCTTTTTCGCCGGTTATACCTGTGACTTGGAAATATAGTTTGGATGGTATTTTTTGATTATTGCATCGTCTATTCTTTTCAACTCTCTTTCAGGTAGCATAGAAAGAAGGTCCCAACCGAGACTGAGTGTCTCTTCGATACTTCTATTCTCATCTCGCCCTTGCGCAACAAACTCTCTTTCAAATTTATCTGCAAACTCGAGATATTTTCTATCCCTCTCTGTAAGCGCCTCTTCTCCAACAACGGCAACAAGATCTCTCATATCTCTTCCTTCTGCATATGCAGAATACAACTGATTCGAGACACCTGAATGATCCTCTCTCGTCTTACCTTTTCCGATTCCCTCGTTCATTAGCCGTGATAAAGACGGTAAAACATCTACAGGCGGATAAATTCCTTTTCTATGTAGTTCCCTCGATAATACGAACTGTCCTTCTGTAATATACCCAGTTAAATCGGGAATAGGATGAGTTATATCATCATCAGGCATTGATAGAACAGGCATTTGAGTAATAGATCCTTTTTTACCCGTTATTCTACCAGCACGTTCATAACTCGTTGCAAGATCTGTGTACATGTATCCAGGATAACCTCTTCGTCCGGGAACCTCATCTCTCGATGCAGATATCTCTCTTAACGCCTCACAATAGTTTGTCATATCGGTTAATATAACCAATACGTGCATATCTTCTTCAAAGGCAAGATATTCGGCAGTCGTCAATGCCATCTTTGGAGTGATGATACGCTCTATTGCAGGATCGTCGGCTAAGTTCATAAAGACTACGATGTTCTCCATCGCACCCGTCGTCTCAAAATCTTTCATGAAGAAGTTTGCTTCCTCGTACGTAATTCCCATTGCAGCAAATATAACCGCAAACTGTTCTTCTTTACCCAATACCTTTGCTTGTCTTGCTATCTGCGCAGCAAGTTCATTATGTGGAAGTCCTGAACCACTGAATATAGGAAGCTTCTGTCCTCTAACGAGTGTGTTCATACAATCAATAGTAGAAATACCAGTCTGGATAAACTCGTTTGGATAATCTCTATTGTACGGATTTATAGGGAATCCGTTGATATCATATTTGTTCTCAGATATGATATTCGGTCCCTTATCTATAGGTCTGCCTAATCCGTCAAAAAATCTTCCAAGCATCTCTAAAGATACAGAGATCTTCATCGTTTCTCCGGTAAACCTTACCTTCGTTCCGAATGTATCCAATCCGCTCGTTCCTTCGAATACCTGGACCACAGCAGCATCTTTTCTTGCCTCTAAAACCTGTCCCATCCTCTTTTCGCCGTTAGGAGCCTCAATCTCTACTACCTCGTTATATGCAGCACCTTTTATACCCTGAACTATGATTAAAGGACCTTTAACCTCGCTCACAGAAGTGTATTCTCTTATTTTAATAGATTCCATCTTATTTCATCTCCTTGAATGCTAATTCAATCTTATTATCTATCTCTTCTGCTCTCTTACCGAACTCTTCCAATGGAATATACTTCATTCTCGCAATCTCATCTAAGATCTGCATCTCAGCAATTTTTGTTGCTTTTACACCTCTGTTCACCGCATCCAACGCATATTTGTGGAACTTTAATATTATCTTTAACATACGATACTGCTTTTTTATATCACAATACGTATCTACATCATGAAATGCATTCTGTTGGAGGAAATCTTCTCGGATTAACCGTGCTGTTTCTAATACAACCCGTTCTCTCTCAGGAAGAGCATCCGGACCGACAAGCTGAACGATCTCCTGTAATTCAGACTCTTGCTGCAACAATCTCATAGCATCTTTTCTATTATCTGTAAAGTCTTCCGAGACATTTTTATTGTACCATTCGGAAAGGTTTTCAGAATAAAGCGAATAACTTCTAAGCCAGTTGATCGCAGGGAAGTGCCTCCTATCAGCCAACGAGGAATCCAATGCCCAGAAGACCTTGGTAATTCTCAAAGTGTTCTGTGTTACTGGCTCGGAGAAATCTCCACCCGGAGGAGAGACTGCACCTATTACGGATACCGTACCCTCTCTTCCACAAAGCGTGGTAACCCTTCCGGCCCTTTCATAGAACCCTGCTATTCTGCTTGCTAGATATGCTGGATATCCCTCTTCTCCTGGCATCTCTTCCATCCTACCTGAGATCTCTCTTAATGCCTCTGCCCACCTACTGGTAGAATCGGCCATGAGGGCTACCTTGTATCCCATATCTCGGTAATATTCAGCCATCGTAACTCCGGTATATACGGAGGCCTCTCTTGCTGCTACAGGCATATTGGAAGTGTTTGCTATAAGGACCGTCCTCTGCATCAAAGGTTCTCCGCTTTTAGGATCGATAAGTTTTGGGAAGTCTCGCAGAACCTCGGTCATCTCGTTACCCCGTTCTCCACACCCGATATAGACGATTATATCTGCATCACTCCATCTGGCAAGCTGGTGCTGTGTAACCGTCTTACCCGTACCGAACCCGCCCGGAATTGCTGCGGTACCGCCTTTTGCAACAGGGAAGAATGTGTCCAATACTCTCTGACCAGTAAGCATCGGCTCATTCGGCTCAATTTTGGTAATATAAGGTCTTGATATCCTTACAGGCCAGTTATGTGCAAGATAAATCTCTACATCTTTTTTGTCTTGTTCTACAATACCGATCGGCTCAGTAATAGTGAATTTACCACCGTTAATCTCTTCCAAGGTACCACTAACGTTTGGAGGGATTAAAATCCTGTGCTTGATGATTCTCGTCTCATCTACCGTACCGATGATATCCCCTGCCTTGACCTTCTCTCCTTTTCTTACAGATGGGACAAAATCCCATTTTTTGTTTTTATCCAAACCAGATACATCAAGCCCTCTCGTTATAAACTCGCCTGCAATACCAGATATTTCTGGAAGTGGTCTCTGTACTCCATCATAAATATTCGTCAATAAACCAGGACCCAGCGAAACGCTTAATGGTGCGCCCGTTCCAAAGACGTCTTCTCCTGGTTTTATACCTGAAGTATCCTCATATACCTGAATTGATGCTTGATCNNCCGTTTAAACCAATATTTTCTCCTAAAAGTTTCTCCTCGCCAACCTTAACAACTTCGTACATTGCAGAACCTTTCATTCCTTCTGCAACGACCAATGGGCCGGCGACTTTTATAATTTTTCCTTTTACTACCATAGTCTATTCCTCATTTTTAACAAGATCGACACCAATGGCTCTTTTAATAAGCATAGATATCGTATCCTTCTTTCCCATCGGACCCTTATAATCAGGAATCTCTATAACAAGAGGCAAAACCCCTCTCTTCGATTTTTTAAAATCTTCTACGATTGCTCTATTCCTCTCTTCTATCTGTTCAGTAATAAAAATAATGCCAAAGTTATCTTTTTCTAAATCGTACAGCCTCTCTTTCAAATTTTCTTCACCGAATGTATAGCCGATTCCACCCAGCTTAAAGCCCGTGTTTGTAATATCATCGCCTATTACTGCTATTTTCTCAAACATTATATATCATCTCTCAGCTTGTTGTAACAATTAACGGTCTTATTCTATCGGATGGCAGATCAAAGTATTTTGCAGATATGATCTTCTTAACATTCTCTGCTTCTGCTGTTTTAACGGCTAAAAATCCAATTATTGGACATAGATCAAAAACACCGCTCGCAGATATATCCTTACCGATCTTTACAACCAAGTTGTCCAATGCATTGTCGAATACAGACAAGCTTTTTACGCTTTTATACGCAGGTAACGCCTCTTCTAACGGTCTATAAAATTCTGTACCTTCCAACTCGCTTATTATACCATCGATGTCTATCTCATTGAAATTTCTGACCACGTCTTCAGGTAATACCTCTTTCCCCTTTATCAAGAACGGTTCTATCGTCGGATAATCTATGCCATCCTTTTTAGCCCTTAATAATAATTTGATATTCTTTGCACCAATCATAACGGTAAAATACCTTTTGACCTCAGGTTTTTTGGCATTTTTGGTAGATTTAACAATATTCAAAATTTTTTCATATATAAATTTATAAACCGAATTCTCTAAAAACGCCAGATTTTTTTTCTCCCTGTACTGCGAGACAGATTCTTTTAGATCATCAAAATACGTTCCTTCTAAATGCATCATTAGCTCGTCAATCGTCTGAATATCTAAGGTCTCCTTAATTTTTTCATCCAACGGGCTTCGAACAATAATTTTTGTAAGTTCGTCTATATTCGTGCCTTTTTTTCCCGTCTCTAAAAGATGAATGTTTCTTATTACGTATTTTAAGTTTCTCGCATCCCACTCGGACATCCAAGATCGTATAAGGTCTAAGTCTTTTTTAGGTGTTATTCCCGCTATCTCATGAAACAGATCAGATAGATAACTATCAATCGATATCTCAATGCTTTTAGGATCATCCAAAGAAATATTTTGTATGTATTCAGAATAGTCAGTATTTCCTAGGATAGAGAGTACCTCTGCGGGAGACGACGACGTAATCATCTCATCAAAAAGATCTTTCCTGATTAGATTTGCCTCTTTAACCCTGATTCTAGAAGAAGGATATATGTAGGATATCATATCCTTTAATCTCTTGATCACAGGAATAAGTAACAAAAGCCCCGCTACGACCACTGCTGCTATTATGATCAATGCCGTATTGCCATCAATAATAGAACTTAAAAATCCTGATAAAGCCATTTTTAACTACCTTTTTTAATCAAATAACATCTTGGCAATATCAGTTCTAAGTCTTTCCATAGACCGTTCTAACCTTGCTTCTAACGTATTATTCACTTCGCTGTTTTCAGATCTAACGATCACTCCACCGATACAATCTATTGGTCTGCCTATCGTATATTTTATATCACCAAGGACCTTGTTCAGCTTATCCTTATGCTTCTCTAAGATCTCTTTATCCCTCTTGTTTACAAGGATCTCTATATTATTCTCATCGATAATATCTACAGACTTCTTCAAAAGGTCAAATAATTTCTTTTCATACTCTTTTGACTCTACGATCTGCCTTAGTTTATCGGTTGCTTTATCTATAATCTCGTTTATAATCCGTTCTTTCTCCTCTAAAAACTCCTTTTTTGCTTTTATTCGCGCGTCAGCCAAGATCCTTTGTCGTTCCCTATCTGCTAAACTTTTACCTTTTTCCAAAATTTTTTGTTTATCTCTCTCTGCGGCCTCCTTTTTTGTCTTATTGATCTCCTCTATCTTTTTCTCAGCATCTTTTATGATCCTCTCTACTTGTTCTTTCGTTTTTGCATCTATGTCTCCGATGATAAGCTCAATACCTGTTGCCAATATAGATCTACCCCCTTAAAAAATTTAAAAATAAAAAGATATCGGATTAGATCAATCCAATACCGACTAAGAGTAATATTGCAACCAGCAACGAGAATATTGCAAACGTTTCTGACATGACGGTTAAAACCATTCCTGAACCAAAGGTTTCAGGCTTCTTGGCAGCCATTCCAGCAGCTGCAGCAGCAGTCATCCCTTGCGGTATAGCCGATATGCCACCCAAAGCAGTACAGATACCTGCAGCCATTGCAACCATTCC
>DUJX01000050.1 GCA_013329575.1 Halobacteria archaeon
ATAATATCCATGTACAGTATGGACCTGGTAACAATCTTGTCAGGTCTAAAACTTTTACTCCTTCCAATACAGACATAATAGAACCTCCTTTGGATTTAATCCTAAATCTCATATTTTTTCTATTATTTAAACTTAATTTATTGGTTTTAATACCAATGTAAATTTTTTAAAACCGTTTAGTATTTTTATGCATTTAATCCTAAATTTTATATCATTCTTTAATCCATTTATAAACATAATGATATCATCAAAAGAGTACAAAGATCGTATTAGAAAGATGAAGCCAAACGTCTATATCGACGGAGAAAAGGTTGATAGGACTGATGAGAGGTTACATGGCGGGATAAATGTGATCTCAAAGACTTACGATATGGCATTAAATGAAAAATTTGAAGACCTCTGCACGGCTACTTCTCATATTACAGGAGAAAAAATTAACCGATTTTGTCATATCCATCAAAATGTAGATGATCTTTTAAAAAAGCAACAGATGACGAGACAGCTCTGTCATCTTACAGGTGGTTGTATCCAGCGATGTATGGGAACGGATGCGATGAATGCATTATCTATCGTGACATATGAGATGGACCAATTTTTGGGAACCGATTATTATCAAAGGTTTATAAATTATCTAAGATACTTCCAACAGAATGATATCTGTGCCAACTGTGCCCAAACAGATGCAAAAGGAGACCGATTATTAAGACCTTATGAACAAAAAGACCCAGATCTTTATCTGAGGATTGTAGAGAGTTCAGACGATGGGATTGTAGTTAGAGGTGCAAAGTGTCACAATACAGTCGCGCCTTATGCAGATGAGATAATCGCGTTACCCACACGATTTATGAGTGCGAAAGATAGTGATTATGCTGTGGCTTTTGCAGTACCTGCGGATACTGATGGGGTAAAATTGGTTGTCCGACCGGTTAACCAACATAAAAGAGAAAGATTAGATGCACCTATTGCAGAGATCGGTGATGCAGAATCTTTCACGATATTTGACGATGTATTCGTTCCTAAGGATCGCGTGTTTATGAACGGAAAAGATAACCCATTAGAAACCCAGTTTGCAGGATTTCTTGCCTTGTTATTTGCGCACTATCATCGTCATTCATATACCGGATGCAAACCAGCCGTTTCAGAAGTTTTAGCAAGTGCTGCAGCATTAGTGTCAGAGTACAATGGTATTTTGCGGGAAAAACATGCACAAGAAAAAATCTCGCATCTTATTGGTACGGCAGAACTGGTCTTCTCCGCTGGCGTGGCAAGCGCGTATAGAGCTGAAAAATTAGGTGCAGGAACCATGGTTCCAGATGAGATTCTTACAAATGCTGGAAGGAGGTTGGCAGGCGAAGAGATCTACGAGGAATACAAGATCGTAGCCGATCTAGCCGGAGGGTTGTCAGCAACTTTACCATTGGAGGGCGATTTTTACAGCGAGGAGACAGGAGAATTATTAAATAAGTATATAATGCGGAATCCTTCTGTTAATCCAGAAAACGTTCATAGGTGTTTTAGAATGATTGAAAATATGATTGCGTCGGAGATCGGTACTGTAATGCAGATTGCAGGACTACATGGAGGAGGATCTCCCCAGATGGAGACTATAACGATGATGTCCCGTTATGATTTAGAAGGATTAAAAGGGATCGCAAAATATCTTTCTGGAATAGACAAAGAACCTGTGAGGTTTGAGAGGGAGACCGTAACTCCAAAAAAGATGCTTGATAAATTCAGAGAGATGTATTCGGATAATACAAAATAACCAAATATATCAAAGATTATTACAATATATCATTATTTATCATCTTAATTTAATTTTTTATTTATCTTATTTTAAGTATATATTTTAAAAATAATATGATTAATTATTTATATTATAATTCATCAATCTTTCATTATGGTAGATATTTTTTCAAGGTTGGATGAAGATAACATAAGGAGACTTCATAGGCATTATAATAAAATAAATCGTTTTGTTATAGCCGATCTTGTCAAACGCAGTTTGTATAGATATCCAAATAAGCCAGCAATTATATTTAGAGATAAGACATACACTTATAGAGATTTTGAGGATTTGACAAACAGGTTTGCTAATGGGCTGCTCGATCTCGGTTTAAATAAGTATGATCGGGTTGCAGTATTGACGCATAATACACATCACCAGGCGATACTCTGGTTTTCGATATTGAAAGCCGGAGGAATAATGGTCCCGATTAATTACTTATTAAAAGGAGATGATATCAAATATAATATTGATCATTCCGAATCAACCATCTTTATAGTCGAAGACGATCTCTTCGATCTAGTACGAGATGTAGTCTCAGATATGCCTGTAGTAAAAAATTTTATCTGGTCGCAGATAGGAGGCAAGGAAAAAAAACCGGACGACTGGGATGATGTGGATTCGGTCATATCGAGAAGTAGTGCAGATAGTCCTGAAACGGTTTTAGATATTCATGATGTCGTACAAATTTCATATACAAGCGGTACAGAATCACTTCCAAAGGCGGTTATGCTTACAAACCAGAGCCTCATAGCCGAGTATATGAGCTGTATCATAGACGGCGGGTTGGATTCTAACGATATACAGATAAATGCTATGCCGCTATATCACGGCGCTCAACAGCATGTCTTCTTTACACCTCTCGTATGGCTTGGTGGGACTAATATCCTGCTTTACAATGCAGATATAAAAGAGATAATGTATAATATTGTGAAATACAAAGCCACAACGCTCTTTCTTCCACCCACAGTATGGATAGGCATTCTTAGGCATCCCGAGTTTGGTACTTATGATCTAAGTTCATTAAAAAAAGGTCAGTATGGTGCGGCAAAGATGCCGCCAGAGGTTTTAAAAGAATTGATGAGTGCGCTTCCAGATATAAAATTATGGAATCATTATGGACAGACGGAGGCATCGCCAAGCGAATGCATACTAAAACCAGAGGATCAGCTTTCAAAATCGGGCTCGTGCGGCAAAGCCGAGCTGAACCTCGAAGCAACGCTGAGAGATGATTTAGATAATGTTATAAAAGAACCTGGAATTATAGGTGAGATCTGTACAAGAGGACCACACATAATGTTAGGATATTTCAAGGATGAAAAGAAGACGGACGATAGTTTTAGATGCGGATGGTTTCATACAGGGGATCTGGGTATGTTCGATGATGACGAGTATATAACCGTCGTAGATAGAATAAAAGATATGGTAAAATCTGGTGGGGAAAACGTCTCATCGTTGGAAGTAGAAGAGTCCATTTATAAAAATAAAAAAGTTGAAGAGGTTGCTGTGGTCGGTCTGCCGCATGAAAAATGGATCGAGGCTGTAACCGCTGTGGTGGTACCAAAAAATGCATTCAAAGATGAAATTACGGAAGGTGAGATAATACAAACTTGTAAAGAAGATTTAGCTCCGTTTAAGGTGCCTAAAAAAGTAATTTTTACTAACTCGCTACCAAAAAGTCCTACAGGAAAGATATTAAAAAGAGATATTAAAGAGATTTATAAGGATATTTATCATCGAGTATCCAATTGATAAAAGACATATTTACAGTATTTAGAACAGATCGTTTGATAAAATCAATAAAACGATATCTTCTTAGATCAATCTCTCTATCTTTTTCATAATACACCCTATCTACCCACCCTATCTACCCAAATTTAAGTTTACATCTTTATAAAGTAGATTAAACAATAATTGATTTAAAATGGATAGCATAAATTAAAGAATATTATTAAATATTTACAAGATAAAAATTGTAAAAAAAAGATTATTTAGAACAAATCTTTATTTTTTATGCTTATTTTTGCTTAATCTCTACCTCT
>DUJX01000031.1 GCA_013329575.1 Halobacteria archaeon
ACGGTAAGAGTGACTGATAGAGCCGATACAAATATCGGAAAGAATATTTTAGGAGGAGGAAAAATTTATACAACGATAGAAGATCCGCAAAATGGTATTGAGATATGTAAATGGGCGGATCTGATACTTTCCACTGGGTCTATATTTGTTAATAACACTTTTTATGATATTCTTTCCTGTGATAAACCGATCTTGCTTTACGGTACCACGGCGGCAGGCCCTGCTTATGTTCTCGGGATACCGAGATGTTGTCCTTGCAGCAAGTGACCGGACAGATCTTGGTTAGATTTTTAAATTTAGTCTATATGCGTGCTTATAGTTGGTTAGTTATATATAGCCTATTTAAGACCGTAGCTATTTTAATCTATGAGTACAATATTTATATATAATATAACTTTATAAGTTTATAAGTAAGAATAAACGTATATAACCAATTTGACAATTGTATCATATAATATAATCGCAAATTTGTATAAATTGGAGGTAATAATGGAGAAAAAAGATAATAAAAAACCGATGCTTGGGATCATACTATCGCTTATTGCAGGTATTATTATTTTATTTTTTGGTGCATCTATGTATTCTACACCGACCGATGTGTACCTACAGACATTACAGGAGCAGAATCCTGGAATGACTGAGGAAGAATTGGATCTTATCGTGGCAAACTATCCTACTTTGGGTATCCTCTTTATAGTCTTTGGTATCATCATATTGATTGGAGCCTTCTTAGGATATAGAGGTAGAAACAAGATCGGTGGTATATTGGTTTTAGTTCTTTCGATACTTCCCGCCCTTAGCCTGATTGGTATACCTGGTATTATCGGGGGAATTCTTCTATATCTGAATAGATAGCCGGTGCGTAGTCTTGAATAGTCTTTAATTTTTAGATATCTTTTTCTTTTTATTATTTATACTTTTAGTAACTTTTATATATCGAGAGCACCCTTATCTACTAAGAAATAATTATAAATTCAAAAATTTTATCTTCTAAATAAATTTTGTTTAAATAATACATAAATAAGGAATATAAGGTGCAAAACTAAATGAAAAAAGAATGGGAAAAGGATAGAGGACTTTTTATACGGATGTTTATAACTATGTTCTTATTAGCAGTCATATATCTGGCTTTCATAGCAGTCCTATCCGTTTTGGGCGTATCTATCGTACCGATTATCATTATAGCAGGTATCATGTTATTCGCTCAATACTACTTCTCAGATCGGCTAGTATTGATGAGTACAGGCGCACAGATTGTGAATGAGAACGAAGCGCCGGAATTACATGAGATCGTATCGCGGCTGTGTATGAACGCAGATATACCAAAGCCCAAGGTAGCGATCGTTCAATCATCTATTCCGAACGCGTTTGCTACAGGAAGAAATAAGAAGAGAGCCGTGGTTGCTGTAACGACATCTCTTATGAAACAGTTGGACAAGAGCGAGCTGGAGGCAGTATTAGCTCACGAGTTATCTCACATCAAGAATAAAGATGTCTTGGTATTGACCATAGCTGGGTTCTTCTCTACGATAGCATTCTTCTTAGTACGATATTTAATGTTCTTCGGTGGGAGAGACCGTGATTCTGGCGGTATTATAATTGTATGGATCGTCTCGGTTATCGTCTGGCTGCTGAGCTTCTTTTTAATAAGAGCGTTATCAAGATACAGAGAATTCGCAGCAGATAGAGGATCTGCCATACTCACAGGACAACCGTCCAATTTAATATCCGCATTGCTCAAGATAAGCGGCACGATGGAACGGGTTCCAAAAAGAGATCTTAGAGAGGCAGAAGGAATGAACGCATTTTATATTATTCCTGCACTTTCTGGTGAGTCTATCTTAGGCTTATTCTCCACTCATCCGCATCTCGAAAAAAGAATTGAGGCTTTAGAGCGGATAGAACGGGTGTTATAATAAAGGCAGATGCGGGCCGGTATGGAAAGACAAGACAAGGATCCAAGCATTAATTAATAAGATGGATCTTTGATTTAGTAACATTATGAATTAACCGGTCCTTCTTTACGGAAGACCGGCATAAATATTTATTTAAAAATTTTTAATGAAACAAATTTTTTCGTCTTCATATGAAATTTTTCGATATTTTGATGGGAAGAACGCGAGTCAAAAAACCGGACATCGATGGTCTTTTTCCCCTATCCACTGCTTATTTAACATTGAAGGATAATGGTTTTAATCCAACATGTGTAGCAGGAATATGTTTTAAACGGGTGGATTCTAAAACTTTTGCAGATGCGATGAGAGATATATCATCTCTGCTCGATCTATCTGGTCCTGATGTGACATACTCTCGTATAAAAGATGAATATGGATATGAATGGTTTGTTTTAAAGAGCGATAATTTTGAGAACCTGATCGTTAATATTCATATGATCAGCGAGGTCTTAATAGACAAAGGGTTTGAAGAGCGGTTATTGTCATCTGTTTTTGCTTTTAACCGCTTTTATCTTGTATATAATTACAAAAGTGGAAAATTTTATCCTTTCGCACCGTTAAGCGAGGATACGAGAGATAATAAACTGGAGTTTAAGATAAAATCGATGATAAAAAAAGAGATGCGTATCGAAGAAGATATAACAAAGTGGTATCCAATCCGAAAGATGCCTTTTTAACTTTTTAATTTTTTAATCGGGGAATATACCCTCTCCTGTAAATATCTTCTCTGCCTCGTCTAATGTTATATCTTCTGGTGGAATTATTATATCCGAATTTTTAAGTACAGAATCGTCCAATATCTTTCCGTTCTCTTTAACAATCTTGATAAGCTTTTTTAACTCTTTTACGAACGATTCATCGCTTTTTTCAACCAACGATACAATCCTATTATCTATCTCGTTTAGTTCTTGCAATAGAGAATCATCCACCACGTATTGATGATCTGTCATGATTCTAACGATCATTGATCTTCTACCTCCTTTTTAAGCCGTTCTAATTCCTCATCTACCTCTGTGGTAAGTCTTGCTCTTCTAAGTTCTCTATCTATATCGTCTCTTTCCATATCGTCTATAACCCCGATCTCACCCATCTCATCCAATGCGTCTGATCTTGCAACCATCTCATCAGTCATCTCTCTCGCTCTTTCCATAGCAAGACCTACATCTGCCATCTCTTCAGATATCCCTCCGATAGCCTCTTTAACCCGAACTTCTGCCTCAGCAGAAGAATATTTTGCTTTTATTACCTCTTTCTCCAATCTAAACGTCTCAATCTTTGCAGATAACTTTTTTTCGGTCTCGACTAATTTTTCCTCTTCTTTTTTTGCATCATCTATCTGCTTGGAAAGATCAGCCAGTGTAATCTCATCTTGCTTCTTTCGTTCTATTGCCAAACGTGCCAAATCTTCTCTATCTGCCTTTAAGGAATCTTTTGCCTGTTTATCCAGCTTTTTAATCTCTTCTTCGATCTTGTTCTTCTGTAACTCAATCCTCTTTCTTGCCGTAATAACGGTTGCAATATTACGTTTAACCTGTTGTAGAAGTTCCAATTGTTTATGATACGAATAATCGAGTGTCTCTCTCGGATCTTCAAAATTATTCATTATCTTATCTATCTTGGCCTTTATAATAGTGCTTGCTCGTTTAAATACGCCCATAGGTAAAAGTATTATCTATCAATATATTAAAATAATCTATTATTTATATACTGTTCTAAAATTTTATAGTTAAGTTATTATCGGTATTATCGGCTCAAACGAGATTTAAATAAGTTAACGCCTCGACTACTCCATCTCCATACCGCTCTTTTGTAACGTAGTCTGCCAGTTTTCTTAAATTCTCATCCGAATTACCAACTGCTATCCCGAACCCAACACCTTTTATCATCTCGAGATCATTCTCGGAATCGCCTATTGCTACTATTTTATCTAAGTTCCATCCTTTTTTACCTGCCAGATAAGACAATCCAGTCATCTTGTTCATGCCACGTTTTTTTATATGCACGGCAAAACCAGAATCGACTATATCCACATCAAAATCCTTTAAAATCTCTTTTGCTTTTTTTACATCGAACCCACACTTGAGTGAGACTTCCGAGCGTCTATACCGCATATCGATCAATTCTACGTTTATAAAATTTTTAAGATGGTTATATGCCTTAACGCAGATGCTTTTATCACCGAGTACGATCTCTTCTCCATCGTAACTTAATTTTACTACCCCTCCATTCTCTGCTATAACTTCTTCAGATGCACCAATAAGCCGGGATATAGCCGATACAAAGCATGCAACGTTGCCTGTTACTAAAACAACCGGAACGGAGAGATGTTGTATCGCATCTACGGCATTTGGGCTCAATATTCTATCTTTGTTTGTAAGTGTTCCATCGATATCTATCGCGATACAATCAAATTCAGTCATCATTCGTCTTTAATCCCTTCGGGCGTTATCCTAAATATTGCCTCTCCCTCCGGGAGGTTGGGTGAGTCGACCAATCTGGCAATACGTTTATCACCTTTCGATTTGCGTATATATATTCTGAACGTTGCAGTATGACCGACAACGTGCCCCCCGATCGGGCGGGTAGGATCACCAAAAAATGTATCTGGTTTCGACATAACCTGGTTTGTCACGAGTATTGCAGCATT
>DUJX01000082.1 GCA_013329575.1 Halobacteria archaeon
TCGAACATCAGCTCGTATCGTCTCCATAATCCAAATATCTTCGAGTAAGCAGAAAAAACGTTGTTCAGATTCACAACGAAAGTCTTAGGAATCAAAAACTGGGATTCGCCCAGATAACCGAAAAAGTTGCTCAATACCTCGAAAAAATTTTCAAATCCCTCGTCTACCATGTTTCTAACTATGTTTAGCGGTAAAAGCTCCCTTATTCGTGCATCCAAAGCCTCTTCTTCCGTATCATATTTTGTAATTACGCTACTGTATCCTTTCATTATATCTGAAAAACCTTTCAGAATATCAACCTGCGATCTTCCGACAGCGTTGAACATACCTAGATAAGAGTTCATCACCATCTCGGGCGTGAGAGTACCGAGTTGTTCCTTGACCAAAAAAGTTAAAGGATAAGTCACAACCTCGAACGGCCTATAGAACATTGCAAAGATATCTGTGTATATCTTTTTAAAATTTTTGTCGAGCAGGTCGTATATCTCTTCCGTAGTAAGATCCGGATCTTCGGCTATGCTCTCATAAACTTCTCTTAACGTATTGTGGATAGAGACGTTTCTTATGATCATCTCATAAGTCTCTGTTTGGAGGTGAAGATAAGCATCGAATAGCCTTTTGTACCTATCTTGCATCTCTTCTTCATCTACCATTAAAACCACCCTCTTTACTATATTATCATACTGTTAAAAAATTAAAATAATCAAAAGATCAAACCTATGACACCTTCTATAAAAAATAGAAAACAACCTACTTAATGGTTATTTATCTACTTTTTTGTCTCCGTCTTTTTGACGGGCTTAATCTCTTCAGTTTTAGTCTCTTCTACCTTTACCATACTTTTCTTGGGTACATAAGGCGGCATATATTTAGCAAAAAACTTGTCGGTCGTTTTGACATAATCGATCATGTTATCAATGAGTTTTGGGATAGTATTGGCCACATTCGTCATCTGTACAAAATTTTTAGCCGAATCCTGATAAAATTTGGTCCATTTTTCCTGTAATTTGGCAGGAGATGTTACCTCTTCAGTACTTATCTCTTTCACATATTTTGTCAGTTCTTTATATGCCTTGTTTATACCGTCAAATATGCTCATAGGTATCTCTAACCATGCAGAGATCACGTTGAAATATTTTTTGTTCAAATCGATAATATCTTTTGCTAAATCTTCATCGAGATCCAACAATGGTTTTAAAGATTCTAAAAAGCTTATATATGTCTCGTTATACATTTCCATAAGTCTCTGATATATCTCCGTAGAAAACTCTCCTTTCTCTATGCTCTCAGCCATGGATTTAGTCAGTATCTTTACAGTCTCATTCCAATCTTTGATCGTCTTCTGGATATAGGTAAGATATTTCTCCTGGAATACCTTCATCCTTTCCTGATCTTCTGGGAACGCACTTATAAACTTGTTAAACGAGTCTTTTATAATTTTCACGTCGATAAAAGGAATATCCTCTATTATTTTGATGAACGATTCAAATACTTCTTTATAATAATTTTCCATATCCGATATAACTTTTTTTATGTCCGTCTCTTCACCAGCCGCAATACCGCTCATAAATCTGTATCCTTCAACGAATATTTTATCCATGCTCTTTATCCAAGCGTCGTACACTTTTATGTACGAATCGATACCTTTTATCATCATGTTTGTATAGGCATTAGCCTCCATCGGGAACGGATAAACAGTTCGCATCATCTCTATAGATCGCGTGTACATCTTGTTCCAATTGTTAAAATAATCCACAAAAGGCGTTAGAAAACTCTCGCTACCCTTCTTTGAGATATCCGTCAAGCTGGCATAATCCGTCCAGGATCTCGTCATGTCCGTCCAAAACTTAAAAACGTTTAAATATTCATCCATAAAACCTTTCTTCTTTTCGTCTGTCATTTTAAAAATCCTCCTCAATCTGATTTATATCGTGCACACCATATATAAATATTTGCAAAATGAATATATTTCTTTAATACAGATATAAAACAAAATTGAAATGTCTAAAGACGAATTATAATAAAACTTGTTGCTAAAAACTATATTTATAGGTTTAAACAAAATTAGGATATTTAAAGACGAATTATAATAAAAATTGATGCTAAAAACCTTATTTATAAGTTTAATGTCCATTTATGATCATTATTAGATAGTTCTGATGAATATTCGTAAATCCAATCTTTGATCTTGTCAGACAGATAGAAAGTAGGATAAAGAAGATTAGTATCCTTCAGGATATAACCTTCTCTTATGCCTATTTTTGCAATCTCACAACCAGGATAAACTCTAATTCCAATCTGGGCATGAACAAGATCTGGTTTTATCTTATCCATAAGTGAGACGCTTTCTTTGATCGTCTTCTCATCTTCTCCTGGACCACCAAACATCATGAAACACATAGAGTATATACTATACTCTTTCAAATACTCGCACGATTTGACGATCTCTTCTACGGAGAAACCTTTTTTAAGGTTTTTAAGCATCGTATCAGATCCGCTCTCGTTTCCTATACCAGCATGGGTACAACCCGACTTTTTCATCAGATTGACCAAATTTTTAGATACAAATCGCGGGTTAAGATCGCATCCCCATTCGATCTCTAATCCTCTGTCTATTATCTCCTGGCATATTGCTTCGGTGTGCCATATTGGATAATTAAAGAGCCCATCAACAAAATATACATTGTTTATACCATAATCTCTTTTTATAGAGACCAGCTCATCCACCACATTTTTTGGAGACCTTGGTCGGACTTTTTCGCCGTCTATAGCAGGATAACTACAATAGATACAATTCATAGGACAGCCCCTCTTGCTCTGGATATTGACGGCGTCTATATAGCCCGATTCGGATGCTTTTTTTATATAATAATCGNNATAATCGATGTCAAAAATATCCCGGTCAGGAAATCCTATTCTGTCTAAAGGATCTATGAACACGGGATCGTTAAAGATGATCTTCTCGTTCTTTCTTGATATAATGCCGGGTAAAGAAAGATAATCTTCTTTTTTCTTTAATCGGTTTATTAACTCGTTAAATATAACCTCGCCCTCACCAAAGATACCGAGGTCTGTATCAGTATATTCCAATATCTCGAGAGGTGCTACATTAAACGCAGCTCCGCCCACGACGATCTTTGAATTTGAATGACTCTTACAGATTTTTACGATCTCTTTAACATCGGATAAGAAGAAGACAGGATATTTCATAGACTGGTTGTCTATATTACGAATGGAGAGACCGATAACATCTGGATTGAAATCGGCGAGCTTATCAACCAATTTTTTACTATGATTATCTGTAAAAGATAAATCTAATACTTCTATCTCGTTATCTGTTCTTTCCAATCCAGAAACGACATAGGCTAACCCCAAAGGATAACAGACAGGTTCTTCAAATCTGTTTGTAGATATTAATAATACTTTCATAATAGAAATTATGATTTATTGATAATTAAAATTTGTGAATCCCCGATCAATGATATTCAAACATTTGATTGCAATTAATCAAATTCGTTATATTTTCCTTATCCTTTCAATAACTAAAAGGCCAAGACATTCGCTGATTAATTAATGCGTAAAAATAGTAAAGATTTATTAAATATGGCGATGGTCTTAAGTTTAAAGTTGAGAATGTATCAGATGTTTTAAAATATTTGTCTAAAAAAATGATGAAAAATGAATGACACAAGAGGATGACGAGGCTACAATGGTTAATGTAATCAAGACCGACAGTGATATTTATATAATCGATCCGAACGGATCTGGAAGGGGAACATCTGTTTATCTGATTGTAGGAAGAGATGAGATTGCTCTAATTGATCCAGGATCATCATTCTTCACAAATTATGTTCTTGAAGGAATCGAGAGATTAAATATAGACCCTACGGATATTACCCATATCCTTTTGACTCATGTACACTTGGATCACTGTGGTAATGTTGGCGCTCTTTTACCAAAAATGTCCAATGCAGATGTTTTTGTCCATGAAAGAGGGGTAAAACACCTGATCAATCCATCAAAACTTGTAAAATCAGCCAAGCAGGGCTGGGGTGACGAGGCAACTAAAAAAGTTTATGGCGGGGATGAGATAATCCCAGTACCAGAAAACCGGATCATTGCCATAAAAGAGGGGGATATAATAGATATTGGAGAAGGAAACGATCTAAGAGTGATTTATGCACCGGGGCATGCCTCTCATCAGGTTTGTTTTTTCAACGAATCAAGGAAAAGTCTCTTTGCTGGAGATGCGGCTCAGACTTATAATCCTCTTACGGATCGTCTTATATTAAATACTCCTCCCCCATTCAATCTGGATCTGTCGGTTAAAACGATTGAAAGGCTTATGGATTTGGAGATAGATGTGCTGTATTTTGCTCATTTTGGTCCGTATATATATCCAAAAAGAATACTTAAGGCTGTTTTAGAAGAGCTTGATGATTTTGGAGAATGGGTTAAGAATGAATGGATAAAAAGCAAGAATATCGATGAGATGGCTGACAAACGGATAGATGAATGGGTCAGATTGATACCTGATGCCGATCCGTCTTTCATGCATCAACGCCTTCGCTCAAACATAATCGGTTATCTGACATATTTTGGATTGATGTAATTAACTAAAAAGAGTTCTTGACATCAAACCAGATTTAACAAGGTAATTTA
>DUJX01000159.1 GCA_013329575.1 Halobacteria archaeon
CCGGCGACGGCGGTTCGAATCCGCCCCGGGCTATACTAAACATATAAACTTTTGTCTTTAAAGATTTTAAATATCTTAAAAATTAAAGAATCGGCAATCTAAAGAATATTTAGATAACTATATGTAAAATAATTAGCAAAATATCAAGGATTTTTAGATAAATAAATACACCGCGTATAAAATGACATAAAACAGTTTTATATAATCGTTCTTATCTATTAGATCGTATTCTTTATCGCGCGTATCATAGCATCGAACGTAAATTCTTTTGGCATTATATGCTCTTTAATATCTAACATCTCGAGTGATTTAGCAGTCTCCCTCCCTATAACTGCAACAATAACCGTACCAGATCTAAATAGATCGATAATATCTTCTTTGACTCCCATGTCTTCGGCTATGCTGAAAAAATTGTCGGCAATCATCCTGCTCGTAAAGGTGATAGCATCTATCTCTCCATTTAAAGTTAGATTAACCAACTCTTCCGCCTTTACTCGGTCCTCTCTCTCAGGCACGCCTGCCGTATAAACGTGGATATCATTGACGATAGCACCATGGTCTTCCAACTCTTTCTTCAGTCTCAAATTACCTTTACTGCTCCTTAAAAGTTCCACATCCTTATTCCGTACAGAATCTCCCAATATTTCTATAATCCCTTCAGAACTAAACTCAGAAGGGATTATTATATCGGATACACCGATCTCTCTCAAGGTTTTCTCAGTTTTAGGTCCAATAGAGACGATTTTGGTCTTCTTTAACCACTCAATGAAATCTGATTCTTCAATTGGTCTTTTATAACACATATCCATACATTTTATCAATTTTAACGTATATTTAACACCGTTTGCACTTGTAAATATTATAAAATCCACTTTATCATCGCACAGGCGATCGATGAAAGACTGAAAATCATGAGTCTTCACAGGATACAACGATACCATTGGGGCAAAGAACGGCTTAAACCCGTAAAATCTCACTATTTCAGCAGACTCTTCAATATACTCTTTAGGTCTGGTTACACCTATCATCATAACGATATCCATTATATTATCTTGTTAAGTTCCATCTTAACCACATTCTCGACGCTTTGCGGTGTCAGATCGTCCAATTTATAATAAATACCATTACTCGTCTCTGCAATCATCTCATTATATCCAAGCTTTCCGCTAAATTTATTAACATTAGTCTCTGTATCGATGATCACCAGATGGACTCCATCCTGGTTTAGCCTGCCAGACAATTCTATAAGTTCTTCTTTTATGTTATCTCCTTTAAACGGGACATTGCTTCGGCCATCGCTTATTAAAACCATCATAGGGACAATATCCGGGTTTCTTCTTTTTTCATCCTTGATAACATCCAACCCTTTGGATATACCAGCGGCCAGAGGAGTTTTACCACCCGTAGGCAGATCTTGGAGATATCTTACTGCTTTATCGATACTGGAAGATGGTGGTAGAAGAACCGATGCATCATTGCCTCTAAACGCTATGAGCGCAACCTTATCCCTTTTCTGATACGAATTCAATAACAAAGAGAATATCGCTCCTTTCGCACTCTCCATTCTTTTATTCTCACCCATCGATCCACTCGCATCGACCACAAACAAGGATAGAGTAGAGACCTCTCTCATCCGTACTTTATCCCTTATATCCTCTTTAAGAATTATCAAACCGTTCGTGGAGTCTTCATCCAAATCTTTTCTCCTATCTTTTTGATACGGTGCTGCTGCTCTTATCGTTGCATCTATAGCAATATCACACGGCTTTCCTTTTGGTATTTTATATCCAATATATCTGCCTCTCGCCTGATCTAAAGAGGTAGCACCTTTCCCTGAATGACCGCTCGTATATTTTTTTATTCTTTTAAGATTAGTCATACTTAAAAAGGATGGATCGATGGATTTACCTATATCGAAACATTCCTCCTTTGGTATCAGGTTTTTTTCGGTCTGATTATTATCCTTGCTGTTATCAGAACTATTATCTGCATTTAGATCATAATCTTTTTTTTTATCGTAATCCTTATCTTTTTTAGATTGATCGATACTCTCTTCTATCCTTTCTTTTTCTAATATCGGCTGGTCAAATGGCATATTTCTCATTCTATGCGGCAATGCAAACTCCATTGCTTCTTTGATATCATCTAAATTCACATTTTTTCTTCCATCAAAAGCAGCGATAGTCTTTGCAGTCCTCACTACCGTGATCTCTGCCCGGTGCGATCTAACATTAAATTTAATACAAGTCTCTGCCACAGTTCTAAGCAGATCTTCGTCAATCTCTACATAAGGCAAAATCTCTTTTGCTTTAAGGATTTTATCCCTCAGTCTTTGTTGCATCGGCTCGTATCGGCTCACAAAAGAGATCGGATCTTCTTCAAAATCTTCTGCTGTTTTTATTATCTCAATCCGCTTATCCACATCGTCTATGCTCTCCACCTCGACGTGCAGCCCGAATCGATCCAGCAATTGTGGCCTGATCTCCCCCTCTTCTGGATTCATCGTCCCGATCAATATAAATTTTGCCGGATGTGCAACAGAGACCCCTTCTCTTTCTACCACGTTCACGCCCATTGCAGCAGCATCTAAGAGAACATTTGCAATATAATCGTCCAACAGATTGACCTCGTCTA
>DUJX01000126.1 GCA_013329575.1 Halobacteria archaeon
TACTTTGGTTAAGATGTCTCCATCGGTAACAATACCAGTTAAACGGCCTTTTTTGTCAAATACAGGTAGTCTACCTATATTGTTCTCTCTCATGATGCTTCTCGCTTTGCCGATACTATCAGTCTCCTCGACATATAGTGGATCCCTTGTCATTACTTTGGTTACCTCGGTATCTTTAAGCAGACGAGAGTTAGAACCTTCTTTCATTATATCATAATCGGTGACTATCCCAACGAGTTTCTCGTCATCATCTACGACGGGTAACGCTCTTTGACCGCTATCGATCATGGCACATACTGCATCGATGATCGGAGAATCTTTATGGATACAATATGGTTTGAACATATAATCATCTACAGGCTCCTCGGGATTCGACGCGAATAACAGATCCCGCAGGTGGATGAGATAAATATCACTATTTGCAAGTACGACTAAATTATGAAAATTGCTCTTTTCCATAAGGCTAATAGCCTTTGTCAGTGGTGTATCAGGAGTTACCGTAACCACATCTTTTGTACAAATATTTATTACCGGATCTTCAAACATAATTTTCTCCTCCATAATAATTATTTTATATATTTATCATTAAATATTTATGGTTATTTTATATTGGATCGTCTAACCAATGATGATCAAGTTAATAAAATTTACTTAATCTTCTCGAGACCGACGATAGTGATAAACGAAAAAGTTTTTAATAAACACATCAATCCATACTATTATACTCAGCCAAAAATCTTATTTTTGACATTTTTGAATTAAGAGGCGATTAAAAATGGCAGATTTACCACCAATCTTGAAACTTTTAGAGAAGAAAGATCCTGAATTTTTAGAGATCGTTAAGAAAGTGATGTCTTCGGCAACATCCGAAGGAGTATTGGACGCAAAAACAAAAACCTTGATATCTTTGGCATTGGATGCGGCAGGAGGACATATCGATGGAGTAAAAGCAATATCTGAAAAGGCACGCAAGATGGGAATATCCGATAAAGAGATTGCAGAGACCATCCGGCTTGCATTCCTCGTTGGTGGATTTCCAGGACTGATTACCGGCTTAAATGCTTTTATAGAGGAGTAGATAAAAATGTATGAAGAATTAACAAAAAAACTTAGAGAAAAGTTGAACTTTAGAGGTTCTCCTGTTGCAATAGCTCTTAGAA
Source organism: Halobacteria archaeon (assembly GCA_013329575.1). Taxonomy (GTDB): domain Archaea; phylum Halobacteriota; class Methanoliparia; order Methanoliparales; family Methanoliparaceae; genus Methanoliparum; species Methanoliparum sp8915u. The sequence goes on from DUJX01000126.1 coordinate 1,161, forward strand.
ACGAAAAACCAGATTTAGACATGTTGGATAATAAAAAGAGGTTCTGTGGCATGTTAAATGATCCATGGCTTAACGGTAAATCATTCTATACGACATCTGATCAACATGCCTGTGATGGTGGTGCATACCACTTAGGGCTAAAAGAGATGCCAGAAGATATGAAGAATGGCGAATTTCTGTATAAAACGGTAGGGCTTTTTGGATCGGCTAGGGCCGCAAGAAGGTTTTTCTCGTCTAATATAGGAGTAGAACCTAATACAGTAAAATATGCATATTTTTCACCATTGGAGAGAGCAAATTTTGAGCCAGACGTGGTAGTGATAATCTGTAACGCTAAAGACGGTATGAGATTAACAGAGGCATCGGCTTATGAGACCGGCATCGGCGCGGAAGGATTGATGGGGCCGATCTGTTCTACAATAGTAGCAGCACCATTTTTGACCGGAAGAGTCGTATTCTGTCTGGCAGATGCAGGGAGTAGACACTGGCTCAAGATAAACGATGATGAGATGATAGTAGGGATACCTTTTGAGAGACTGGAGAGCGTTATAAGAGGATTAGATGAGATCAGCAAAAGAAAAAAAGAATAAAGAAAGATATAAACACATCTTTAATTTATTTTTTATTTAATTGTCGCAAAAATCGCAAAAAAAACCTAACGCCGAGAGTAAGTGCCTCTTAGCAGTGCATGCTGTATTATATGCCCTTCCATCCTTTTTTCAAGCTCTTTTTTTGTAGCACCTGCATTTAGATCGAGTTTAGTATCCAATGAATAGAGTTTAAATCGATAATTATGCGTTCCATACGGCGGGCATGGCCCCATATACCCGATCTTTCTAGCACTGTTCTTCCCTTGAACAGCACCCTTTAAAACTTTTTCTTGTTTAGGGATGTTCTCTTCTATCTCTTGTATCTTCGGGTCTATGTTCCATATCAACCAGTGATCAAAAACACCCATAGGGGCATCAGGATCATCCAATATCAAAGCAAAGCTCTTTGTTTTTTCATCTATTCCTTTGATACTCAACGGAGGGGAGATATCCTGACCATCGCACGTATACTTTTCAGGGATTCTCTCTCCATCTTTAAATGCCCTACTTAACAGAATTAATTCCTCGCTCATTGCCCTCCTTCAATCATTTTTCTGATGATCTAAAATCTAAAAAAATTCTTACTTTTAGACTATGTTTTAAGATTATGTTTTATTTTTAATAAACAATTGATATAATCTAATAAAATAGTATGTTATCTTCTTATTTATATATTGTCATTATAATTTGCTATCGATAAGACGAGATCGTATGATACCTGTCATCGTATCTAAATAAATCTCTACAACAGTACCGATTATTTCTCTTTTAGCCATCTTTTCAAGCCTGGATTGATCAAAAACGCTTACTAATCTACATCCGTCCGTTAACTCTACCACTACAATGATATTACCATCTTTTATTGCGTATGATACAATCATCCCTTTATCTGGAATATCGGTCTTTTTTATATTTTTAGATCCACAGTAAGGGCACGAGAATCTTCTTTCAGGATAAAAACTCATCCTGCAATCGTTACAGTATCCTCCTTCTATGATATTATCACGACCTTTTCAATATACTGACGATGACGTTATCCGCAAATCCTCCAAAATTTACACATAATCCACTTTTTGCATCATCTACCTGTCTATCACCGGCTTCGCCTCTAAGCTGTTCTACGATCTCATATATCTGGTATACTCCGGTTCCTCCCACCGGATGCCCCCTCGCTTTGAGTCCTCCAGACGTATTGATAGGAATTTCCCCGTCTATCTCAAAGATACCGTCCTCATACGCCTTAGGTATATCTTCTCTCTTAAACAATCCGAGATTCTCTATCTCACAGATCTCGAGTATCGTAAACGCATCGTGGAGTTCCATAAGATCTATATCCCAAATAGAGATATCAGCCATATCTATTGCTTTTTTTGTTGCCATCTGGAGCGCTTTTAGATTTGTTAGATCCTCTCTTTGATATACCGCATGAGTATCTGTTGCCTGACCGATACCGGCTATCTCTATACTATCTTCCATTGTTTTAGATGATATAACCACAGACGCCGATCCGTCGGATATAGGACATATATCGTACAGTTTTAAAGGGTCTATAATCGTAGAAGAATTTTTTATATCGCCATCAGTTATTATCTTTTGAAAATGTGCGATCGGATTTTTTGCCCCATTTTTATGATTTTTTATAGATACGAGAGAGAGCTGCTCTCGCGTGAGACCCTCGTTCATGTATAACCGAGTTAGGATTGCACCCCATGTTGGAAGAGTAAAACCGTGCATCTTCTCAACAGGATGAAGCATCTCTGCTAAGATGTCGGTACATTCATCGGTCGAGACGGATGTCATCTTTTCTCCTCCCGTGACGAGAACTGTATCATAGACGCCGGAACAGACGGAGAAAAAAGCAGTCATAACGGCTGCAGATCCAGATGCAGGCCCGTTCTCTACTCGGATGGACGGTGTTCCCCTGTATCCGATCTCGTCAGTTAGATATGTCGGGATAGATTTTGTCTTTGTAAAATCCTCCGCAGCCATGTTTCCAACAATGATCGCATCTATAGGCACGTTACCAGCGTCTGTTATCGCCTTTATGGAGCTTTTAGACATGAGATCGATCAGATTATCGTCCGATCGTCCACATTTTTCCGCGCCGATCCCAATTATTTTAACACTCTTCATTTTAAAAATTTTTAAAAAAACCGAACTTTTCTAAATTTTTTAATCTTTTAATTAAACGGATCAATGTTCAAGATGCAAGATTCGAATAATCCGTGTATAAGATGACCTCCGAGCCAATTATGTTGAAAGGAACCCGTCTACTGGCATCCTCGAGCCAAGGATAAATATCGACGTATTCTTTGAACGTGTCATTACTCACTATCTTTACACCTCTCTCATCGGCAAATTTTAGCAAGACGTCGTCGGCCTTTATCTGGGCAGGTGCCTGGATCACTCTTTCATCATCAACCCATCTCTCAAACCGTTCTTTGTCTGCTTCCGGTATGAGGTGTCTTAGATTAGAATCAACAATAATTATTGGTGCATAGCCCCGTCTTTCAAGCTCGAGCCTGACCATCTCGATATTATCTATGTTCGGTCTTCCATCCTTTTTAGACGTCCATGCAACGTTGGATCCGTCTACAATGATTTTTTCTTTTTTATATCTTATAATGATCTCTGATCCATATCTCTCATCACAATTTATCTGTGGATATACTTTATCGCTATAAGAATAGTTTTTTGCCAACCCGCTCTTGATTATAAGTACATCACCTTTCTCAATATCGTTTACAAGAAAAGAGAACGTTCCCCAGAGGTTTATCCGAATATTGACATTACTATCCTCGTTACAATCAAAATCTCTCGCGGTTAAAGATCCTACAATCCATTTATCGCCTTCTCGTATTCTGTTATCTATATCGACTACTTCAACGATGGTATTCACAAAAAAAGTTTTATCTCTGTCGAGGTCTAATCTTTCATACACGTCTTTTATGCAGGCATCGATAACATCTTTTTTTGTTTTATCCACAATTTTTTAATCGATTGTCTATCATAAATACCTATCTTTATCTAAAATATGTAAATACAACAATAAAAAATAGGATATATGTATCACGGATAAAGTGCGTCTTTCAACTCTTTAGCCTTTTTTTTCAGCCCCGATACAACATCTTTATCATCTTTACACCGTCCTATTATATCTACAAAAGCGCTCCCAACGATCACTCCATCCGCACCAGCTTTTATCAATGACGCTACTTGTTCCTGGTTGGATATGCCAAACCCTACAAGCAAGGGATTTTTACATATACTCTTCGTCTTCTTTAATAATTCAAATGCTTCGTCAGATACGGTCTTCTTCGCACCGGTCGTACCGTAAAGCGAGATAAGATAGATAAATCCCGTGGTTGCGTTATCTATATTTACAATCCTATCTCTGGACGTGTTCGGTGCAATCAAAAAGATCGTATCCAGACCAAAGTTTTTACAATATCGAATATATTCTTCTCCTTCCTCCACAGGAAGATCTACAACGATCAATCCATCTGCCCCGGCAAATTTTGCCTCTTTTAAGAATCGCTCTAAACCTCTGACATAAACGAGATTATAATAAGTCATCAAGACGATAGGCGTGTCTGATCTCTCTCTGAATTTTCTAACTATATCGAATATGTCAGATACTTTAAAACCGTTCTTTAACGCCCTCACATATCCTTCTTGTATCGTCTTTCCATCTGCAACAGGATCAGAAAAAGGTATTCCTAACTCTATAATATCAGAACTCTCATCTAATGCATGTAGATACTCTATCGTACGATCTTTATCTGGATCTCCTGCCACTATGAACGATACCAATACATTCTCATCTCTTCTCTTTAACTCAGAAATCTTCTCAAATACCATCATATCTTGATAACACCCCTATCGATACTATCTTTTACTATTTCAACATCTTTATCGCCTCTACCGGATAGACATACGACTATGTTATCATCTTTAGCCATATCTTTTGCGAGCTCTATGGCATAAGCAACAGCATGCGCAGACTCTAATGCAGGGATGATTCCTTCCTCCTTTGAAAGGATTAAAAAAGCTTCTAATGCCTTTTTATCATCTATTGTCGTATACTTTACCCTTCCGGTATCCTTTAAAAACGAATGCTCAGGACCCACTCCAGGATAATCCAATCCGGCAGCTATACTCGATGTCTGGTTTATCTGTCCGTCATCATCTTGGAGCAGATACGTTAAAGCGCCATGAAGCACTCCTTTTTTACCGTTACACAGACTTGCAGAATGTTTCCCCGTACTTAACCCCTTGCCACCCGCTTCAACCCCAATCAATCCGACCTTGTCGTTCAAAAAGGGATGAAACATCCCGATGGCATTGCTTCCCCCACCAACACAAGCGACTATCTTATCAGGTAGGCAACCTTCCTCTTTGATAATAGCCTCTCTCGTCTCTCTACCGATTATAGATTGAAAATCTCTGACCATCGTAGGATACGGATGAGGTCCTATAACCGAACCGATCAGGTAATGTGTATCTATTACATTGGCTGCCCAATCTCTCAACGCCTCGTTCACAGCATCTTTTAGCGTTTTAGATCCGGAACCTACCGAATGAACCTCAGCTCCCATCAATTCCATTCGGAATACGTTCATCTTCTGTCTCTGAATATCTTCTTCTCCCATATATATCTCAGTCTTTAGTTTAAACAGCGATCCTGCCATTGCCGTGGCAGTTCCGTGTTGTCCCGCACCAGTCTCTGCTATTATACGTCTTTTTCCCATCTTTTTTGCCAAAAGTGCCTGTGCTATTGTATTATTCAGTTTATGCGCACCGCCATGGACTAAATCCTCTCTTTTTAGATAAATCTTAGCCCCACCGATCTTTTCCGTTAAATTTTTGGCGAGATAAAGAGGAGTCGGTCTTCCTGCAAAGTATCTGTAGTAGTATTCGAGTTCTTTATTAAAGACCTCATCGTCTTTGATCTCACTATAAAATTTTTCAAGTTCTATTAAAGGCTCCATAAGCGTTTCTGGAACATAAATTCCTCCAAAATCGCCAAATTTTCTCATATCTATCATACTATAACTCCTTTTCTTGATAATTATTTTATATAACAGTTATACCAATTTTTGAGTATATCAAACCCCAAATCTGTGAGTATGCTCTCTGGATGAAACTGATACCCTTCTATATCCTTTTTTTTAGACCTGATACCCATAACAACACCATCGCATCTCGCCGAGACTTCAAAAGATTCTGGAACGCCGGTAACAGCTAGTGAATGGTATCTCCCGCCTTTAAATGGGTTATCTATCCCTGTAAAAACTTTCTTTCCATCGTGATAGATCAGGCTGCACTTGCCATGAACAGGACGTACTAGTTCTACCTTGCCGCCAAACGCAACCGATATTATCTCCAGGCCTAGGCAGATTCCAAGAATTGGCAGATAATCAAACTCTTTCACGATCTCGATAGAATTCCCTATGTATTTTTTATCGTACGGAGTGCCCGGACCGGGAGATATAATTATCGCATCGGGATCATCATTTCTTAGATCGGTAGCAGATATATCGTTCGGAACGACTTTAACGTCTTCATCGATCATCGAGATATAATCTACTATATTCCATACGAAAGAATCCTTGTTATCTATAAAGATTATCATTATTTTACACTCCTAAGACTGATTTAACCGCTTTAAGCTTTCTTTCGGTCTCTAAGAACTCGTTTTCTGGAATAGAATCGGCAACTATCCCGGCTCCTGCCCGTATCTTTATCCTAAATGTGTCATTTAACCTTTTAGCTATCGCAGACCGTATAACGATAGCAAAATCTGCGCTCCCATCCATTGAGAAGTATCCGATACCGCCGCCGTATGAGTCTCGTCTGGACTTTTCCAGTTCGTCAATTATCTCGATAGCCCTAATTTTTGGTGCTCCAGATAGTGTACCTGCCGGAAAGGCTGATTCTATCGCTTTAAACTCGGAAACATCATCCCTCAGCTCTCCAGAGACGACACTCTCCAGATGTTGGACGTGGGAGTATTGCAGAACGTTTAAGTACCCTTCTATCTTGATGCTTCCGCTCTTGGAAACCCGTCTAATATCATTTCTTGCCAAATCTAAAAGCATGTTATGTTCAGATAGTTCTTTCTCATCTTCCATCATATTTTTCGCTAAAATCTGGTCTTCTTTCTCATTTTTACCTCTATCGGTAGTCCCGGCTATCGGGTTTATGGTCAGCCTTCTGTTGAAGATAGATGCCATCGTCTCGGGACTTGCACCGAATAAAATGTCTCCATAATCAAAATAAAACATATATGGGCTTGGATTTATCTGTCTAAGACTTAGATATAGATTATATGGATCAAAATAACCGGTTATGTCTTCTTCTCTCGAGACCACAACCTGGATCACGTCACCGTCTTCTACATATTCTTTAGATCTTGCTACCATATTTAGATAATCATCTTTATCTGCGTCCGTCTCTACATTCAAAATACGATTATTAGCACCCGAACATTCGGTATAGTCTCTAAAATGAACTATTTCTTCATCTAACCGTTGAATAATGGTAGAATAAGATAATTGTTCATCCTGTCCGCCATTTATAGACGACAAAAACAGTTTCTTGTTCCTGTTGTCATATACGAAGACATTATCATAAAATCCAAACGTTGCATATCTTCCATCTATCCTATCCATTCCATCAACGTTGCGATTTAATAAGGACGGAAATACAGAATCATATTTGAATACGCCCAATAAACCCCCTAAAAAAGCCTTCTCTCCAAACGGATTCTTGATATCAGATACAAAATCTTTGTATAATTTGCATGATAAGTCTAACGCACTAAACGGGTTTTTCTCTTTTATCTCGCCAGAATCCAAGTTTATTCCTTTAATATCTCTAAATACTTCAATCTTCGTACCATTATTACTTACATTTATTATAGCAGAAGGATTACACCCTAAAAAAGTAAATCTTGCCTTTCTATCCGTCTTACCCAGAGATTCCAATATAAATGGATATTTAGTCTTCTTTATACTGGAAAATAATCGTAATGGATCGATATACTCTATCTCTTTAATTTTAACATTCATAAAAATCGCCCATCCTATCCAAAAGATATTTTATCTTTTTTTCATCCTTGATCCCATCAGTCTCTACTCCAGAAGAGACATCAATCCCGAAAGGATCTAATTTAATAAACTCATCCACATTACTATGATTTATTCCGCCTGCAATGACTACAGGCTTTATCGCATTATTTAAAACGAGTTTGCTGACTCTTAAATCATGTGTTATGCCAGTGCCACCCCCACCGCTCGTATCAAGCAAAAACCCGTCCGCATCGTAAAGAGGCATCCGGCTTAATATCTTGTTAGCCTCATCAAAAGGATTCTTTATCGTCTTTTCTATCTCAAATACCTTAAAGATAAACCCAGAATATTCCTTCTTAATCTTATCAACCAGATCATACGAGATATCACTATGCAACTGTATTCCATCCGTCCCGAGACCGATTATTCTTTTTAAATCATCATAAGATTTATCCGACGTCACAGCCACGGACGGAATATTAGACTCCTCAATCAATTCTCTCGCCGTATCAAAAGATATTCTTCGTTTTGAGATAGTATTTCCAACAATCATACCAAAAGCAGTAACATAATTTCTGAATTTCAAAACAATCTTCAATTCTGCTCTTGTTTTAATTCCACAAATCTTGATGAATACGATCTTATCTCCTCCAATCTTTCAGCAATCTTTCCCTCGTCGAGGCTGTTTTCTACCATCTCCTTTGCATCTATGAAACTTTTTGCCTTTTTAGCAGCATATAATGCAAAAGAAGAGTTTAGAACTATAAAATCCCGTACAGGACCTTTTTTACCATAAAATACGTCTAATATCTTCTTTGAACTGGTTTTTTTATCTAATATAAGCAAATCCTTTAGATCACATTTCTTAAAACCTACTTCTTCTGGTTCTACGTAATAAGACTCTATATTTTTAGTATTTACCTCATATACAAGCGTTGGTCCATGTAACGCAACCTCATCGAGACCGCTACCATGTACAACCAATGCTCTTTTGATACCAACCAAAGATAACGCTTCTGCAACAATCTTGCATAATTTTGGGCTATATACTCCGATTAATTGGTATTCAGGTATCGTTGGATTTATAAGCGGACCTAAGACGTTAAACACCGTCTCTACACCCAAACTTCGTCGGATTGGCATTATTTTTGCCATAATCGGATGAAATGCCGGTGCTAATAAAAAGACAAAATTAATTCTTTCAAGCATCTCTTTAGCTTTTAACGAGTTTGATGAACAAGGAATACCTAATTCTTCAATAACATCTGCACTACCACAATTTGATGTAATAGAACGGTTTCCATGCTTTGCTACTGGAATAAAGAGTGATGAAATGATTGCAGATGCCGTACTGGCATTTATTGTACCTACTCCATCGCCGCCTGTGCCGCATGTATCCATCTTCTCTTTATCTACATCGATTTTGATCGATTTGTCCCTTATTGCAGAAATAAACCCGGCAAGTTCTATTGATGTGATGCCCTTAGTCTGTAACGCCGTTAGATAAGCAGAGATTCTAATCTCGTCATCTTGTTCCATCCTATTAATCAATTCATAAGATTCATCAAAACTTAAATCCGTCTTCATAATTAATTTTTTAAGCATAACATACCACAGATAAGATTATTCGATGACGCAAGTCTTATTTAATCCATCAAACACAAAAGATTTGACGAAATGTTCTGTATCATCTGATTCCATGAACGCTGTTCCTATAAGAGCTGCATCAGCAATTTTAAGGACTTTTCTTAAATATTCAACGTTTTTTATTCCGCTCTCGCTTACTACAAGATAATCTTTGGACTTTTTGGATACAAATTCATTCTTCAAGTAATTTGCAAGATTTTCGCTTAAAGATACGTCTCCATCATCCGTTTCCATCCTTAAAATATCCCTATTGTTAATTCCAACCATCCTTGTCTTTGTATCTCTTAAGAAAAGCACATCATCGGTGCTATGAATCTCAACAAGCGGTTCCAATCCATTATCAAACGAATAATCTACGAACTCTCCTGTTTTATCTTTTAAAAGTCTTGCTATTAGAAGGATGGCAGACGCACCGTAATCTGCGGTCAATTCTATCTCTTTTTTATCCGTGATGAAATCCTTTCGTAATACCGGAAGGTTGGATGATTTACAGATCTTTTTGAATAAGCGTATATCCCCTCCGAAAATATTTTTCTCGGTTATGTAGGATATTCCTACTGCTCCAGCTCTTTCATATTCCTTTAAAATGTCTATAGGGTCTCTGTTTCGAAGTAAATCTCCTTTTATAGGTGATCTAATTTTTATCTCAGCTAATATTGGATTTTTGAATTTTGATGCTGTTTTTATATACTCAAACATATTTTTAGGGTTTATTCCCATAATATATGAATAAGCATTATTTTGGTATATATACTTTTCTATTAATTTTTGATGTATGTTTAGATGCAATTTAATCTTTGACGGATATCAATTAATAGAATAAACGGGATTTATTATCTAATAAATGATAAAATCACACTCCTATGACCGTTTCTCATTTTTATCATTTATTAGATAATAAAT
>DUJX01000042.1:0-3465 GCA_013329575.1 Halobacteria archaeon
AATCAAAGTGCTCAAAATCTCTGATGCTCAAAAATCCATAGGATTTTTGATAATTCGAGGCATATGAATCGTAGATTTGTAATGAAGAACCGAAACTTTTCATTTTCAAAGTCTCTCATCGGCGATATTGATAATATCGCTCAATATAGCGCTCGATGTCTCTTTAGAACCGGCACCTTTTCCAGTAATGGTTATCTCTCCGGCTATATCTGTATTCAACATTATAACGTTTAAGGTTCCTCCAACAGATAGCGGATGATTGAATGGCACCAATCGAGGAGACACTCTTAATAGATGTTCGTCTTTATTTATCTCGCCTATCAATTTGATTGTGCAGTCGATCTCTTCTGCCAACATCAATGCTTCTTGAGTAATCCTCGTTATACCATCTACTTCGACGTCTGTATATTTTACATTCATATCCATGAGTGAGTTTGCCAATATAACCAATTTTGAGGCGGTATCTATCCCCTCAACATCATAACTTTCGTCTGTTTCAGCAATACCGAGCTCTTTTGCCTCGGATAATGCCTCATCGTAATCAAGCTCCTCTTTCTGCATTCGTGTCAATATATAGTTACAAGTTCCGTTCAATATGCCCTCTATCGAAAGTATTTTATCCGCCCGTATGTTAGATTTAACCAAGTTTACGATGGGTATAGCACCACCAACGGTTGCCTCATATCCGACAGATACATTGTTCTTATTTGCACTCTCCATTATCTTATCGTATGCTACTACGAAAGGCCCTTTATTGGACGTTGCAACGTTTATTTTTGAATTTAATGCGGCTAAAATATGGGACAATCCAGGATTCCCGTCTGTTATATTAGAAGGAGTGCATTCTACCATTATATCTTGTTTTATCTCGTATATTACATCTAATGCAGTTTTATTGTAGGAAAACTCATTCTTGTCTAAAACATTTGCTAAGTCTAACCCATTTTTATCTATCTCGGAACCATTTTTATCCACTACTGCGACTACTTTTAGATCGTATCCTTTTCTCAACAAAAAATCTCTCTTCTCGATTACCTCTCTCGCTAAGCCCCTGCCGATCGATCCAAATCCGACAATAGATATCTTAATCTCTTTCATGCTGCATCTCCCGCATCAATGGATATATTAAGACGAAATCTTTCTCATCAGCTATCTTATTGACCAGATCTACACATTTTTTCATCTCGTCTTTACCTGTGGCTCGTATAATAATCCGTGCAGAGCTCTCTTTTTTTATATTAGGCATCTTTAGATTAAGATCGATCACTTCAGCATACCCGGTATCGTCCACTCGGTCTATGGTGTCTTTGATATCGGTATCTACGATGTGTCCGATCATTATAAATGCTAGATCTTCTATCAATTTTACTTCATCTATGCTCAATATACCTATCTCATCATCTTCGAGAGCTTTTTTAATATCTCTGACTTGGTCTGTATTGGCCTCTATGCTAATCTGAACTGTAATATTTCCATTAGCCCGTTTTTTCTCCCTATCATGTACGATATATACGATATTTCCACCATACTTACTAATCGGTAGAAGGGCTTTTATTAAAGTTCCAGGCTCGTCTTTTAGTTCTAAGTTCATTCTAACTTTCATATGTGAGCGCCTCTCTTCTTATAATTTCATTACTATAACTGTTTCCCATCTGTTGAGATTGATAGATGAATAAGATACCTTCTTAGATTAAAATTTAACTGTAATTAAAACTGATTGTGGTCTATAAACATTATTGATCCTCATTGATCTCTTATATTTTATCATCTTATCATGCAAACCATAATATTTATATACCATAAAGTATCTTTATATATAAACCTAATGAAAATAGGCTTATTGTATTAAAAATCTTTGGTTTTTTTATCCATCCGTAAATGAAGATAAATAGCTTTATCAGACATGCTTGATATAGGAGGGAAAATTGAAGGAAAAAGAGAGAACAAATGAGTTGGATATAGAAAAAAATGATTATTTAATAAAAGAGTTAGAATTAGAGGCAGAACAGAGAGAAAATTTAGTAAAAACGAGGCAAAAAGACGAGATAGAAGATAAGTTCGAAGAGATTATAGTAGAATGTCCTAAATGTGGGAATAAAAGGCTTATTCAAGATTATAAACGTGCTGAATTGTTTTGTGAAAATTGTGGTTTTGTAATAGATGATAACATAATCGATCAAGGGCCCGAATGGAGAGCATTCGATAATGATCAGAGAATGGAACGAAGCCGTGCAGGTCCTCCAGCTACATATACGATTCATGATAAAGGTCTGAGCACGGTAATCGACTGGGCCGATAGGGATTTTTATGGTAAGACGATCTCATCAAAGAACAAAGCGCAGTTGTACCGATTGAGAAAATGGCAGAGAAGGATTAGAGTTAATGATGCGACCGAAAGAAACCTCGCTTTTGCGTTATCTGAGCTTGACAGGATGGCATCTGCACTAAGCCTGCCAAGAGATATTAGAGAGACGGCAGCATTGATCTACAGACGAGCTGTGGATAAAAACTTGATAAGAGGAAGAAGCATAGAAGGGGTTGCATCTGCCGCGTTGTATGCTGCATGTAGAGAATGTGGTGTTCCTAGAACATTGAATGAGATAACATCCGTATCACGAGTCTCTAAAAAGGAGATTGGTAGGACATACAGGTTTATTGTGCGGGAGTTGTCTTTGTCGTTGTCTCCAGTATCACCAACGTCCTATATATCAAGATTTTGTTCAGAACTTAATCTAAATGAAGACGTTAAGACCAAATCGTTAGAAATTTTGGAAAAAGCCAAAGAAAAAGAGTTGACAAGCGGAAAAGGACCTACTGGGGTTGCAGCCGCTGCCATATACATAGCTGCGATACTTAGTGGTGATAAAAGGACTCAGAGAGAAGTTTCTGAAGTTGTTGGCGTGACCGAGGTAACTATACGTAACAGGTATAAAGAGCTGACCGATGAATTCAATCTCGATATATCGTTATAGGATCTCTTTTACTGTGTAATCTCGTATAAGCTTTAAATTGGATAACGCTCCGATAATCATTGTAAAATAATAGGTCAGTGAACGGAATATCAAGACGAAGATTCCTACAATAGACGGGTTTATGAATATGCTGTAGATATATGCCATGCTGATCTCTGTTATTCCGCTGCTTCCAGGCGTTATAGGTATGGCGGTTATTACATAGACTATCGCTTGTGCTGCAAAACATATAAGTAATATATTGCTGACATCGATACCGAGGCCGAGAAGTATTACTGTAGGTAAAAGATAGTCGATCATCTTGATACTAAATGATAAAAAAGCCGCATAAACAACATTGATCTTATTGTTTCCGATGATAAGCTTCCATAATGCGTCGTGAAAATTATCTATCTCGTTATTTACTTTATTTAAAATCTTTTCAGATTTTACAAACTTATTTATCAACCTTTTAATACTGTCTGGCTTAATCATCCCGTAGATGAGTCCTTAG
>DUJX01000042.1:3515-3636 GCA_013329575.1 Halobacteria archaeon
CAAATGCAAAGATAAAGAAGATCATATCAAGGATACGCTCTCCTACTATAACGGCGGTAGAATCACCTATCGAGAAACCTTTTTTGCTCAGCATATAGACTCGGATCGGTTCTCCACCCAT
>DUJX01000076.1 GCA_013329575.1 Halobacteria archaeon
GGCTAACTCGGTGGTATGCCATAAAAGAAAAAGGTATGGCCTGGTTTGAAGATAAGCTGGTGCCTCAACTGAGTAGGGTATCAATCGTGGCACTTCTGATAACTCTCATAGTCCTCTTTGCATACCAAGGTAATGCCATAATAGAGACGCCAGCAGTGATAGGGATGCTTGCCGTCCCTATATTTGTGAATATTTTGGTGATCTTCGTGATAACTTATATCATATCCAAGATTATAAAATTGAGATACGAAGATGCTGCGCCTACGGCAATAATAGCCGGTAGCAACCATTTCGAAGTTGCAATAGCGACGGCAACAACGCTCTTTGGTCTCAATTCTGGTGCCTCACTTGCAACCGTCGTCGGAGTTCTGACAGAAGTGCCTATAATGCTCTTTCTCGTATGGCTCTGCAGAAAAACCAAGAATTTCTTCTAATTTTATATCTTTATTGCTACCTTTGCCGCTTCTTCTATTGCTTCTAATGCTTTCCTTGCCTTTACAGCATCACCAACTACATATACCTCAGGTACTTTATCCTTTATCTTATCTTCCAGCGGATTATATGCTTTGGCACCCATTGCCAAAATTATCGTGTCAAATCCGGTAAGTCTTTCCTCTTTGCCGTCTTTATCATATATCACTCCATCGTTAAGGAACTCTTTTACCTTGGCGTTGGTTATTGCCTTTACGCCATATTTAGCCAACCGTTCCATAAGAAAATATCTGACAGCCGCCTCTTCGTCTATTGCGATATTTGAAAGCATCTCTATTATCGTAACTTTGTGCCCGTGTTCACCAAGAAAATCTGCGGTCTCAACACCGACCATACCTCCGCCGACTATTAGGACGCTCCTTCCTACCTCTTTTTCTCCGTCCAATACTTCTACAGCCTTGGCAAAATTAGGATTATTTATTCCTTTTATATTCGGTACAAGAGGAACTCCGCCTGTTGCTATTATTACCACGTCTGGTTTTTCTCTCATTACAAGATCATCCGTAACTTCAACCTCCGTTTTATACAAAACGCCATATTTTTTACCCATAGTTATATAATATTTCAGCGCTTTTAGTATATCCTGTTTTGTAGGCGGTATAGCCCCAATTCTGTACTGACCACCTAACACATTTTCCTTCTCATATAACGCTACTTTATGCCCCCTCTTTGCTGCCACCCATGCGGCCTCCAATCCGCCGGGTCCTCCACCTACTACCATAACCTTTTTAGACTTATCCACCTTTTCTATCTTGAGTTCCCCCTCTTTGCCCGTAAAGGGATTAACAAGACACGATATCTTCAGACGATTAGGATCGAATAAGAATCCAACACATGCCTGCATGCATCCTATACATGGCGAGATCTCATCTATAAACCCAGATGCAACTTTATTCGGAAGTTCAGGGTCGGCTAAGGATTCTCGACCAAGAGATACCATATCTGCCTCTCCGTTTTCTAATATCTCTTCGGCTAAAAACGGGTCGTTTATCCTACCAACTGCTATAACCGGAATATTTACTACTTTTTTGATCTCTTCTGCAGCATATATATTATATCCGGGAGGAACCGCAGATGGTGCAATAAGCCATGGCATACTCCCATATACTCCTGTTGATACATGGAATGCATCAACTCCGACATTTTCCATCACTCTTGCTACTATCCTCGACTCATCGATATTTCTTCCTCCGGGTACCCGTTCATCACCACTAAATCTGAATATGATAGGATATCCGTTGCCGACTTTTCTCCTGATGTTCTTAATTATCTCCACAGGAAAATTCATCCTGCTCATGAAATCCCCGCCAAACTCGTCCATTCTCTTGTTTGAATATGGAGACATGAATTGGGCTATAAGATACCCATGAGCGCCATGTACTTCTACAGCATCAAATCCTGCATCTCTTGCTCTCCTTGCAGCATTGCCAAACTTTTCAATAAGATCATAGACTTCATCTGTGGTAAGCTCTCTCGGTATCTCCTTATCTACAGGGCATGGTATTGGAGATGGTGCCACAGGCTGGGCGCCAATAACATCATGTGTTGTCTGTCTCCCCGCATGGTGAAGCTGTACTGCTATCTTCGCACCGTACTTGTGCACTTCATCGACGAGTTTTTTCCAGCCGGGTATAAATTTATTATCCCATATGCCAGGTTGGAACGGTATTGCCTTACCGAGTGGATCTACTGCAGTAACTTCTACCATCAGAAGACCATATCCTCCTTTTGCTCTTGCTACCCAGTAATCAATAAGCTGTTGGGATACGCTTCCATCAGGATTGGCAAAGTTTGTTCCCATCGGTGGTATTACAAAGCGGTTTTTTACCTCCATAGTACCTATTTTTATCGGTGAAAGTAACTTAGGAAAATCCATAAAATAATCCCCCTTTTATATTTTTAAATAATGTTTTATTATATTTTATTTAAACTTTTCTTTTAATAATTAAATTAAACTTAAAATAATATCTAATTGATCATGTATTTTATTTCCATAAATTTCCTTGTTTAATAATATTGTTTATAATTTAAGGAAGAATTGTCGTAACTATTAAGTTTATAAGAAGGTTACAAATAGTATTTGTTGAAATAATAATTACTGAATTATTAAAAGGACTTAAGGAGAGAAGAATGAGAAGTGATGATATAAAAAAAGGCTTTATAAAAACTCCCCAGAGAGCACTGCTAAAAGCGGATGGGTTGATAGACGAGGATTTTGATAAACCGTTTATCGGTATTGCAAACGCTTGGAACGAGATTGTTCCAGGGCATTTACATTTAAAAGATCTTGCCAAAAGTGTAAAAGATGGAATAAGCGCTGCAAATGGAGTTCCTTTTGAATTCGGAACAATCGGGATATGTGACGGTATAGCGATGGGGCATGAAGGCATGAAGTATTCTTTACCATCGAGAGAGATCATAGCAGACTCGGTAGAATTGATGACAGAGGCGCATAGGCTCGACGGGATCGTTATGTTATGCAGCTGTGATAAGATAATTCCAGGCATGCTTATGGCGGCTTTAAGGATGGATATACCAACGATATTTGTTACAGGAGGTCCTATGCTTCCAGGATCTTATAATGCCAGGACATTAACGTTCATCTCTGCGCACGATGCGTTCTCGAGGTATAACGAAGGTAAGATAGACGAAGAAGAACTAAAAGGTATCGAGGATAACTGTACTCCCGGATGCGGGAGCTGTCAGGGCCTTTACACGGCGAATACTATGTCATGTATCACAGAAGTTTTAGGCCTATCGCTTCCGTATTGTGCGACCGCATTGGCAGTATCCGCTGAAAAAAGACGAATAGCAAAAAGGAGCGGTATTAGAATCGTTCAAATGGTAAAAAAAGATTATAAACCGAGTGATTTTATATCATATGAATCGTTTGAGAATGCTATAACTCTGGATATGCTATTAGGCGGGTCTACTAATACCGCGTTGCATATTCCGGCAATAGCAAACGAGATAGGGCTAAAAATAGATTTAAAATTGTTCAATAAGATTAATGAAAGGACGCCTCATATATGCAGTCTAGACCCGAGCGGTCCGTACACGATGAAGGATTTACATGAGGCGGGAGGAGTTCCTGCCGTTGTTAAACGGGCACTGGATCTATTCAATGAGACTAAAACAGTTACCGAGAGTACGATCAAGGATATTGCAAAGAATTCAAAAATATTAAAAGATGATGTCATCAGACCACTAAACAAACCATACCACAAAACGGGCGGATTAAGAGCATTATTTGGTAATTTGGCAGAAAACGGTTGTGTTGTAAAAACAGCAGCGATAAATGAATCTATGATGCATTTCAAAGGTAAAGCTGTTATCTTTGATCGAGAAGATGATGCAATGGATGCGATATTAAACAAAAAGATAAATAAAGGCGATGTCGTAGTTATAAGATACGTCGGTCCTAAAGGCGCACCTGGAATGCCAGAGATGTTAAATCCAACCTCTGCGATATCTGCAATGGGATTAGATAAATCTGTAGCGTTAGTGACCGATGGTAGGTTCTCTGGTGGGACTAAGGGTCCATGTATAGGTCATGTATCCCCTGAAGCCGCCGAGGGTGGAATGATCGCATTGTTAAAAGATGGAGACATGATAGAGCTAGATATACTTAATGGAGTTATAAAGGTAGACCTGGATGAAAATGAGGTCAGTATTCGTAAGAAATCATGGAAACCGGCTAAAAAAGAGTTAAAAGGGTAT